>JAVXFZ010000054.1:0-17900 GCA_036657595.1 Odoribacter sp.
CTGGGCAAAACAAGGCAACCAATGAATCGTATGCTTTGTATATTGACAACTTTTTGTGCTAAACCTATTAAAAAAACTAAATATATTTAATTTAAATAACAGGTTATTTAATACGAAGTATATATCTTTGTCCAAGTAGATCAAAAAGATGAAAATAGCAGACCCTCCCCATAATCCAAATTTTGAAGAGCTGTACAAGATTTATTTCAAGAGTTTGTACCGCTTTGCCTATCATTATGTGATGTGTGAAGAGGCCTATGACATTGTACAGGAAGTTTTTATACATTTTTATGAAAACGGTGAAAAACTACCGGCTGACACGAACATCATCGGTTACCTGCTGACTGCTACACGAAACCGCTGTATGAATTTTCTAAGACACAAAAATATCATAGACCGACACGAAAACCGGCTGGTGGAGGCTATCATCAGCTGGAACCTTGAATCACAGGAAGAAGATTTGGCTTTAAACTCAGAGCTTCAACGTTGCATAAACTTACTCACCCCACAACAACAACTCATCATCCGCCTGAAAAGCGAAGGAAAATCATACCAGGAAATTGCCGATCTGATGAATATCAATACAGGAACGGTAAATACCCATATTGCCAGAGCTTATAAAATATTTCGCGAGAACTTCGGTAATCACTTACTGATAGCTTATTTTATTTCGCGTTTTCTATAATGAAACCGACTTTTTATCCATTGAATAACCCGCCATTTCTACTATTCGTTAAAAAAATTCAAAAAGAATTATTTTTCTTGTATATGGAATGATACTCTTGCGTGTTATTATAAAAAAAACAGCAAGATGAAGAAGAAGATCAATTGGAGTGTTATCAGAAATATATTGGACCAGACGGCAACCCCTGAGGAAACCAAAATATATCAGAAATGGCTGGATGTTTCCCCTCGTCACCGGGAATATATGCAACAAATTAAAAATTTTAAAGGAGAAACACCACATTTAACCGATGAGAAAGTACACCAATATAACCAAGAACTCATACTTATGCTCCGCAAACGGCAGCAAAGACGGCATATTATCCGCTGGAGCAGTGTTGCCGCTTCGCTGACACTGATATTAGGAGCCGGAGTGCTACTGATGCAAACACAGCAAGAAAACACTTTACAAACAGAAACAATAAGCACGCTGGCTTCCAATCAAAAGGAAACAGTGACGCTTACACTGCCATCAGGAAAAATATATGACCTCGAAAGTAGCACAAGCGAAATACAGGAAACAGTGATGCAGGAAAAAAAGGCTCTTGACCAAAGCCCCGCATATCGCATTATTAACGTTCCTCACGGTAAAACTTGGCAGTTCACATTGCCCGACAGTAGCAGGGTATATGTAAACGCCAACTCCCGGATAAAATTCCCGGAAAGTTTCGAGGGACAGGATAACCGCCAAATTGAACTAGAGTCCGGGGAAGCTTATTTCCAGGTACGGAAAGATACCGACAAACCATTTATCGTAACAGTCGGACAGGTTGCAACCAAGGTATACGGAACTGAATTTAATATAAATGCCTATCACCCCGAACATCCGCGAACAACTCTGGTAAGGGGAAGTGTGTCTATGAAATATGGCTCCTCATTAGAGGAAATGTTCCTAAAGCCGGGACAAGAAGCTCGGGCAGACGAATCCGGACGTTTTATCATAGGAGCAGCAGACTTGGAATCAGTCACAGCTTGGCGTGAAGGCATATTCCTGTTTAAAAATACAACTTTGCTCGAAATCACTGAGCAACTTGAAGATTGGTATAAGGTGAAATTCTACTTCAAGCGAGAGGAGTTAAAGCAAGAACGCTTCTATTGCCGCCTGCTTCGTACTTCTTCACTTGAGATTATCCTGGAAGCTCTCGGAAAAAACGGAATAACACATTTTTCCTACCAGGATAATATGATGATTGTGTATTAAAATTACTAACTACTTAAACATTTTATTAGATGAAAAAAGCGAAAGTTTTTGTGAAGGAATGCTTGCGTCCATTCCTGATACTAATGTACGTCTTTTGTTGCACCGTACCGGTAAACGCACAGGTAGCACCCAATAATGCCGGCACTCAACAAAATCTGATGAAAGAAATCATTGAAATAGAAGTAAGGAACGTCACTTTCAATGAGTTTTTTCAACAAATCAACGCCCGCCTCCAGATGCCCCTCTATATTTCATACAGGGTGGAGGATTTGAGTCAAATGAAGCACATTACGGTAGAAAAATGCCGCGAAAGTGTTGAACGTATCCTGACGGATGTATTGGAAAAATACAACCTGACATTCACGGTCAAAAACGACATTGTGATTTTAATGAGGAAAAACGACACTCCACAACAACGCGAACAAATTCCTGTCATAAAAGGGAAAGTTGTTGAAAAGGAAAATGGGGAATCAATTATCGGAGCGACCATTCTCGTAAAGGGGACAACCATTGGAACTACTTCCGGTACGGACGGAAGCTTTTCCTTGCCGGTAGTGATCGGCAACACCCTGATCATATCATTTATCGGAAAAAAATCAGAGGAAGTGAAAATTACTTCTGAAAAACCTCTGCTAATCCAACTACAAAACGACAAAATCCAAATGGATGAGGTTATAGTCACCGGATATGCCAATATCAATAAAAATACTTTTACCGGAAACGTGAAGACCGTCAAAGGAGATGAATTGCTGAAAGTGTCACGGACCAATGTATTAAAGGCACTTTCCACCTTCGACCCTTCTTTCCGGATGGCTGAAAACAATATCTTCGGTTCTGACCCCAATGCCCTGCCTGAAATTACTATCCGGGGACATTCAAGTATGGGAACTATGCAGTTGAACAAGGACAAATTCTCCAAAGCTTCCCTCGAAAAGAATCCGAATACCCCGACATTTGTAATAGACGGTTTTGAGGTGGATATACAGAAAGTCTATGATATGGATCCTAACCGAATTGAAAACGTCACCATCCTGAAAGATGCGGCAGCGACTGCTATGTATGGCTCTCGGGCGGCAAACGGAGTAGTCGTGATTACAACCAAAACTCCCAAACCGGGAAAAATAAGAGTTTCCTATAATTTCACCGGCACTCTGGAAATGCCTGATTTATCAGACTACAACCTGATGGATGCAAAAGAAAAACTGGAAGCCGAACGGCTGGCAGGGATATTTAAACCCGACCCGGAAATAGATGGAGATTATTCTGGTTTCAACTGGTATTGGAAAAAATGGAATGCCATAAATGTTGAAGGTGTAAATACCGACTGGATGTCCAAACCCTTGCGTAATGCTTTCCAGCATCGCCATTCGTTGAGTGTGGAAAGCGGTAATGAAAATATACGGTATAGCCTTGACTTGAATTACAGCAGCAACAAAGGAGTAATGAAAGGTTCAGGACGCAACAACGTAGGTGCCGGATTTAAAGTATATGTAACACTGGGCAAGTTACAGGTTAGTAACGACGTGACCTACAATAACACAACATCCGATGAATCTCCGTATGGAAGTTTCAGTGACTATTCCCACCAATTGCCCTACAATAAATACACCGATGAAAAAGGTGACTTATTAAAAGCTCTCAACAGCTGGGGATATGGTAAGGAAAATCCGAATCCCTTATATGAAGCCACTTTGGGCAATTTTAATAAGAATAAAAAAGATGAAATAAGAAACAACCTGCAATTGCGTTGGGATTTCGGACAGGGGATTATGGCACAGGGAAGCATCGGATTGCAGAAAAACTGGGCAAATGGCAGACGGTATATCGACCCGCGCTCAAAGCATAGCAGCAAAACACTCAAGGAAGATAACCTGCTGGCAGGCGATTTGTATACGACAGACGGCAATTCGGACTCTTGGAACGCGCGCTTGGGATTAAGCTATAATGCCAACTTAGGGCTTAGTAATTTAAATTTCTCCATCAACGGTGAAATCAACCAGTCACGCCTTTATTCATTGTCAACACATTACGTAGGCTTTGCCGAAGGGACTTCTGCCGATGTGAATTATGCCTCGAAAGTGGAGGGGAAACCGTCAAAAAATGAACGTATGTCCAGATACGCCGGCTTAAACGGTATATTCAACTACAGCTTGAGCAATATTTATTTAGCAGACTTTTCTATCCGCTATGAAGGCTCTTCTATTTTCGGAAAAAATCAGCAATCCACACCTTATTGGTCAGGCGGTCTGGGACTGAATATCCATAATTATAAATTTATGAAGAACCAGGATTTACTGAGCCGTTTGAAACTGCGCGCCAGTTATGGTCAGGTGGGTAACGTAAATTTTGAACCACACATGTCACACAATTATTTCCACTCGTTATACGATGACTGGTATATTACCGGCTACGGCACAAACCTATATTATATGGGAAATCCCGACCTGAAAAGCGAAAAAACAAACACGTTTGACGCATCCATAGATTTAGGTTTCTTATCAGACCAGATTACACTGACAGCCAGCTATTACAACAAAAAGACCATAGATATGATCAACGAAATGACTACCCCGTCATCGGCAGGCTTTATGAGTTATAAAGATAACATTGGACAAATCCGTAATCGGGGAGTTGAGCTTGCACTTTTCGCCACTGTTTTAAACAGGAAAGAGTGGTATTTATCCATATATGGTAATTTTGCCCGCAACCAGGAAAAGTTTCTGAAAATAGCGGAGTCCCTGAAACGTTATAATGAACAGGTGAACCAAAAGTATGAGAAATATGATGACTTTGCAACAAACAAGGATTATGCCGAGGTCTACACAAAATATGAGGAAGGGGGTTCAACAACAGTATTCTATGGGATGCGCTCATTGGGTATTGACCCAGCGAACGGAAAAGAGGTCTATACGGACCGTTCAGGAAATGTCACTTATGATTATGACCCACGCGAACAAGTGATTATCGGTAATTCTGAACCGAAAGGACAGGGTTCATTCGGATTTAACCTGCGCTATCGCAATCTGACATTATCAACTGTATTCCAATATGAGTTCGGCTCTGACCGCTACAATGAAACTTTGGTAAGCTATGTGGAAAATGCCGACATTCAGTGTTTAAATGTAGACCGTCGGGTTCTCACGGACCGTTGGCAGAAACCGGGCGATATAACACCCCTGAAGGATATAAAAGATTGGTCACAGACTACCCGCTCGACTTCCCGTTTTGTCCAGAAGTATAATCTCTTGTCGCTCAATTCGCTGACATTGCAATATGAGTTTGGAGAACAGATTACGAGGGCATTGCATATCGAGCGAATGAGGTTAGAAGCTAATACAGGCGAGCTTTTCCGCCTTTGCTCGGTAAAACAGGAACGGGGATTGAGTTATCCTTTTGCCCGGAATTTCAATTTTACTTTGATGGTAAATTTTTAATATAAACAGTTATGAAGAAGATAAACATATACATTTGGGTCCTTTTGGCCTCCATAATGACTGCTTGTAGCGACTGGCTGGACGTAAAACCTTTCGACCAGGCGGATGAGGAACAGCAATACAGCCAGGCTCAAGGGTTCTACAATCAACTAAACGGGATTTACCGTAAGATGGCATCCCCCGAATTATACGGTCAGGAATTAACCTGGGGATTTATGGATGTATTGGCGCAATATTACGATATGACCAACTACAGCCCTTGTAAAAATTATAATTACCGTAATCTGGCAAAACTGGATTATGAACAACCACGTGTAAAGGCTTATTTTAAAAAATTCTGGGAGACAACTTACAATGCAATAGCCAATTGTAATAATCTGATTCAGTTCATCAGCGTCGCCGACTCCACACTTTTCCCATTACGGGAAAGGGAAAGACAGTGCATCGAAGGCGAAGCAAGGGCTTTGCGGGGTCTGTTGCATTTTGACCTGCTGAGGATGTTCGCCCCTGCTCCGGGTGTGGATTCCACCGGCAAATACATTCCTTATGTGGATTATTTCCCGACACATATCACACAAACAATGGCTACCAATGAATTGTTGGGAAAAATTATGGAGGATTTGGCAGAAGGTCATCGGTTAACGATGTCATTTGATACATTGTATGTAGGAAATATCAGCAACCGGGCAAATTTTTTAGAGTTGAAGAGAGGCGGAGATATAAATCGTTTTATGAATTTCCGGGGCTACCGGCTAAACCATTATGCCATCAAAGGTATGCTGGCACGGGTAAGCCTCTACCGGGGCAACAAGGCGGTTGCCTTGAAATGGGCTAACGATGTATACGGATATATCACCAAAAAGTGGTTCAGATTTACCACAGAATCAGATATTAAGTATGAAAAAAATATGAAATTGTATGGGGATGTTCTTTTTGCCCTTTACAACAACAACCTGACTTTATATGAGTCTAAAGCCAATGACGGGGTCTCACAGCTGGCAGCTTGGGATTACGATGGATTGTTTGCCGGGGACAACACCAGGGATTTTCGACGCTATCAATGGTATGAAGATAAGGGTAATCGTTATTGGGCAGCCCACAAATACAAGGAGGTAGACAAAAGCTACGATTACGGCGAATATTCGAATCCTATGATTCCGGTGCTCCGTTGTTCTGAAATATGTTATATCATTGCCGAATGCAGCTATGAAAGCAATAAGGCTTACGCGGAATCAATCCTGAATTATGTCAGGAAAAGCCGGGGTTGCCGCTCCACTTTGGAACAAAGCAATTCATTGGGAGAATTTATACAATTAATCCAGAAAGATTACCGACGGGAATTTTACGGTGAAGGGCAACTGTTCTATTTCTACAAGCGTTTAGGCCTGGATGCAGTGGGCGATGGCAGAAATTTGATAAAATATGGTCAAAAATTTGTATTCCCCATTCCTGAATCGGAAGATATTTAATGTTATATCCCAAATGACGAAAATAATGAAACCTTTATTTTATATACTTTCTCTTACTTTATTGCTGCTGGCAGCCTGCAGCGAAGAGCAAATCACAAGCTACAACGATGAACATTTCGTGTATTTCGTGACTAATGAAGAAGCCGAAGAAGTGGCAGATTCTACCAATGTGTCTTTCTTTTTCTACTCTGAAGACGACATCCGGTATCCTTTAGTGGTGGGACTTACAGGTCAGCCCTTCGAAAAGGATACAAAATTCCGGGTCGAAGTGGACAAGGAAAAAACCGATCTTCCTAAAAATCTGTATGATCTTCCTGAGCTTTTCACATTTGCGGCAAATCAGGTGCAGGATACCGTATACGTCAGTTTGAAGAATAACGCGATACTGCAAAACAAGCGATATACTTTAAAAATTGATATTGTCGACTATGAAGGCATCCGTACGCACAGGGGGAAAAACGGACAACGCACGCTAAAAGTGAGTGACATTGCCGAGAAACCGGACTGGTGGGTGGAGAATCCCATTGAATGGAATTACCTCGGCATATACAGTCGGAAAAAGTACGAGCTGTTTTTACAGGTAACGGGAGTAGGTAACCTCAAAGGTATGGATTTGGGCAAGGTACGTATTCTGACACTCGAATTCCAGCATTGGCTGGACAGCCAGAATCCAAAAATACTGGATGAGGACGGTAATGAAATGAAAACGGAAATTATCGGATAATCCAACCAAATATTCCGCACAAGTATTGACTCTAAAATGATAAAAAGATGAAAAGATATATTTTATTCTCACTTCTGCTGACAATCTTCGGCTGTATCGACGACGGAGGCAACTACGATTACGCCCCGACACGGGAGTTACAGGTTATTGAAATGAAGAGCACCAATATACTGACAGTCGGCGAATCGGTAATATTGTCCCCGAAAGCCATTGTAAAAAAAGACCCGCTAAAAATACAGATAGAAGGGGTGAAATTTGAATGGCTTATCAACTATAAGGTAGTGGCTGAAACTGAAACGTTTACTTTTACAGCAGAAAGCGATGGCGACTATTATGGCCAGTTGCGGATGACCGACCCCCTGACAGGTGCGATATCCCTATTCGATTTTTCAATCACGGTAAAATCTCCTTTTGAAACGGGATATGCCATCCTGTCCGAAGAAAACGGAAAGGCACAACTTTCGTTTATCCGCGCCAAATGGCTGGGACAACCGGATACAATCATTTATGAAGGGGAATACAAGGATATTTACAAACAATTAAATGAAGGCGAAGATTTGCAGGGTCTGCCCATTTCCATCAGCGAACACTGGAAATATGACAATGGTCTGCAAAACGGTGAATTGACATTATTGACCGGCAACGAATCCAAAGTATATGCACAGGAATTAAATGGCACATCATTGAAGCGGGAGACATATATTCAGCAGGAATTTGAAAACGGTATGCCGGCAGGATGCCGCCCAAAGCAAATCATACACACGGATTGGGACAGCTTTCTACTGGATGAATCAGGTGATGTATATATCCGCCGTTCAAACTCGTTAGAGGGTTTCCATACCGGTTTTTTCTCGGATAAGATAAAGCTTTGGAATGGTCGGAAATTCGAAAGGCTGATATTTACCAATTATTCGATATCAAATGTGATATTCGGACTTGAGCGAAACCCGGAAACCGGAAAAAACAATTGGGTGGGAATCTATTCGGATTACTGGCGGGCAGATAATAATCTCCAGGAATTAGCAATTACCGGAGAACACAGTGAAGATTTTTACGACTTCGAAGATGAAATATTATTCACCGATACCCGGAATGATGTCAATTGGTCGGGTGATTTATCCATAGTATATAAATCCAAAGCCGGAGAGTATTTCCTGCATTGCATCAATATCGACAGGGTTTCCAGAAGTGCCTGCCGGATAGGCGAAAGCATAAAGATCAACCTTGGGAAAGAATTGAAAATCACCGGCGTTAATGGAATGTGTACCAACAAAAAAAACAATTATACTTATCTGTGTGATGATCACACCATTTATTGGGTGGAAAATTATTACAGCGAAGACTATGGAGAAATGAAAACCTTCGAAAAGAAGATATCCACCATAGCCACAAATACTCGGTATAATGGTAACTATGGCAAGCAATTGGTAAGTATGGCCATTGCCTTTGAAGACGGCAGCGTGGAAATCTGGGAAATCAAGCCGAATGCCACCGCCTTCCTCGGACGGGTATTCACTTCAGAACACTCTTACGGGAAAATAAAACAGGTATTAGGCAAAATAGGCAATAGCGGCTATTTCTTCGAATAATCATTTATTGTACAAATAGGCTTTCAATCGTTTTGTGATTTATTGCAATATAGATTGCAAAAACGGTTGCGGGTCGCAAAATTAAAAATCAACAAAATGGCGTATAAAATAACTTTAATCTGTTTATGGATAGTGTGCTTTTTCCCCTCACAGGCACAGAAATATAAGGCAAACTGGGAACAAGTCAGAAAATTTGACCAGATGATCAAGGATTTTCGTAATGACCATTCAATAAGTCCCCGTTTTATTAACGATACAGACCGATTCTGGTACCGCCTGCGCACCAGCGATGGGCTAAGGTATTACTTGGTCGACCCCGATCAGAAATCACACACCGAGATGTTCAATATGGAAGATATGCTCGCACAAATGGCAGAATTAACCCATAAAGCCTATCTGTCCACAGACCTGTCCTATATCAGCATCAAGTTTGCCAAAGACGGTAAAAGTTTCAGTTTCAGCAATGGCGGTCATAACTTTATTTATCGTCTGGACACCCGCAGACTGGCTGAAGAAATAAAAAAAGAAAAGAAGGCCGATGACAATATCTCTTCCGGGCATATCATTTCACCGGATAGCTCTTATTTTATATACGCTTACCAGCACAATCTCTACTGCTATGGTAATAAACATAAAGGGATGGATACGACTGTGGTGCAGCTAACCACTGACGGCGAGCGCTTCTATTCCTACTCAAAATATCCGGAAGAAGCTCCGAACGAGGAAAGCTATCCGTCAGGCCGCTGGCTGAAAAACTCACGTATCTTCCTGGTTGAGATGGAAGATTTCCGGAAAGTAAAAGATATGTATATCATCAATATGCTCAAAGAGCCGCGTCCGAAGTTAGTACATTACCGTTACAGTTTTCCGGGAGATACAGCCATTGCGCAATATAGTTTCAAGCTGATCGACATCAAAAGTAAAGAAAGCAAAGAAGTATGGGGAGAAAAATGGAAAGACCAGTACGTTGAATTTGCCTATGACAATTCCCGCAACGGTTCGGAATTATTTTTTTACCGTACAAAACGTACCTGGGACGAGAAAGAACTCTGCGCCTACGACCTGAATACGGGAAATATCCGCACACTCTACAACGAAGTGGACAAGCCATTTTTCGATTATCTTATCGCCCAAACGCATTTCCTGAATAATGGACGCGAAATTATCTTCCGCTCAGAACGCACCGGATTCGGGCATTTTTATCTATATGATGGAAAAACAGGAAAGCAAAAACGAGCAGTGACACAGGGTAATTTCCTGACGGGGCAAATGATAAAAATTGATACGGCAAAACGAGAAATCTACTTTTACGGGTATGCCCGTGAAAAAGGCATTGACCCCTATTATTACATCGCATACAGGGCACATTTGGATAAACCGGGCATTGAGTTGCTGACACCGGAAAATGCCAATCATTCCATTGACATCTCTCCCTCGTCAAAATATATCGTAGACAGGTATTCACGGGTGGATATGCCTTTCCGCACAGTAGTGCGCAACCGCAGCGGCAAAGTAATTATGGAACTCAAACAGCCCGACCTGACACCGCTGTTCAATGCCGGATGGCAGCTTCCAGAACGTTTCTGTGTAAAGGCTGCAGATGGGGTGACTGATTTGTACGGAGTGATGTGGAAACCGATGGATTTTGATTCAACACGTAAGTATCCGGTAATTTCAGAAGTATATCCCGGTCCACAATACGAATATGTACCAACTTCTTTCTGTATGGAATCGAGCAAGGGTACCCGCCTGGCGCAGTTGGGATTTATTGTGGTGCAGATCGGACATAGGGGAGGGACACCCCTGCGGGGAAAAGTTTATCACCGCTATGCCTATGGCAAGCTGCGCGATTATCCATTGGACGACGACAAGGCGGCAATCAGTGAGCTTGCCCGCCGTTACTCCTTCATTGACGGCAAAAAAGTAGGTATTTTCGGACATTCAGGAGGCGGATTTATGTCAGCAGCAGCGCTCTGCCAGTCGAATTTCTATACCGCCGGAGTAGCCACCGCCGGAAACCATGACAACCGGATATATAACACCGGCTGGATTGAAATGAACAACGGGGTAAAGGAGAAAGTTGTGAAAAATGAAAAAAATCCGGCGGACAGCATTCGTTTTGAAGCCCTGCCAATCCATACTAATGTGGACATTGCCAAGAATTGCAGAGGACATTTATTGCTGGTGACCGGGATGATGGATGACAATGTTCATCCGGCACATTCGTTTCGTATGGCACGGGCATTGATGAATGCCGGTATTAATTTCGATATGCTTGCTCTTCCAGAAAGCACCCACGGGCTGACAGGCAGCGAAGACGATTACTTCCTTTTCAAGATGCGAAGCCATTTTGCCAAGTACTTGCTGGGAGATTTCAGTGGGGATAATATGATGAAATTCGACGTAGAAAAATAATATAGGGTGAGATGAAGTTATTTGTTTTATTATTGATCGGATTTTCGATGTGCGGGGAGCTTTGGGCTTCCCGCCCGGAAATCGATTCTACCGCTTACGCCAAATGGAAACGCATTGATAATTATGCCATTTCAGACAACGGACTGTGGGTGAAGTATCGCTATGCATACATAGACAACGAGGAAGAAGACCGGAAAGCGCGGGAATGTTATTACATCTGTAATACCCGGACAGGTAAAACCCGGACGATAGAACACGCTGAAATGCCGGAATTTTTCGCCGGAGGAAATTGGATTTCATACACCGATGGGCGGGACAGCGAGAAGCCCGTAACCTATTTAATGGAATTGCAAAACGAACGAAAAATCCAGTGGAACCGTGCGGAAGACCCCGAATGTTTGCCCGATGTCCCAATAGTAAATTATCAAAAAAAGGGAGGCTCAAGAGTATTTTTACGTCTAAACCGCCCCGATAGTGTTGTTTATAACAATATAGGATGCTATGAACTGTCTGATGCAGCAAAAAAAATTCTCTATATCAGGAAAAGCGAGACAGCAAACGAGTTGTGTTACGGCGATTTGTTCACTCCGGAAAGCCACCGGATGATATTCCGGGATACGTCACGTTCACTAAACCGTTTCAATTTTTCCAAAAATAAAGGAACATTTGAACTTCACCCTGAAAAGACAAATCCGGGACGTGTGCAATGGTACACATTCGAGTTGACAGGTAAAACCGGCTTACTGGCTGATTCCCACACCTGGCAGTTACCGGAAGGCATCACCTCCGCCCCGCGTAATATCCGCTTGCTGGGAAACGGTACTTTATTTGAATTTGATGCCATTCCTCACCAAAAAACAATTCAGAAGCCCCAATCCGATGTACAATGTGACTCTTCTTTCACTCTGGAACTGTGGTCATGGCAAGACCCGGTGATACAATCGGTACAAGCGCTTTCAGGTTATCGGAAAGAACAGGAGAAGCTGGACAAGTATTTATACGATAACCGGACAGGAACTATCCGGCAAATCAGCGACGGACAATATGCCTCCATCCGCTATCAGCCCGGCAACATTCCACACTACGCTTTATTGACCGACAATTCGGCCTTCCAGCTACAAAAGGACTGGTTGTATATCGAACGAAAAGATTACAAACTTGTGAACCTGCAAACGGGGAAGCAACATATACTGGCACGATCCCAGACCCAACAGGCAGAATGGTCGCCAGACGGAAGGTATATCATTTATTTTGACGACCAGAGCCAAGCCTGGAAACGTTTTGAGCCGGAACGCCTTAAGACAGAGAATATTTCGGAAGCGATCAGCTTTCCGGTACATAACGAACTGTGTGACCGTCCGCACCCCGCAGAACCTTATGGTATCGGGGGCTGGAGTGCAGACGGGACACGGATGTACCTTTATGATCGTTTTGACATTTGGCGGGTGGATATGGATAACCTGCAAGCCCCCTATTGCATCACACAAGGCATCGGAAGGCGGGACAGTCTGATTCTGCGATTACTGGATATATACAGCATCGCTCCACTACGACTGGATGAAACAAAACCGTTTTACCTGGATATTACCGAGTGGAAAACACGCAATAGCGGAATCGGGCAAATGAATGGCAGCAAGTTGCAAAAAGACTACTTCGGTGCTTTTATGTATCAGTGCGGAGGTGGCAGCCAAGATGGAAAAACGTTATTGCTGTCACGGCAAAGTTTCAGCGAAGGACGCAATCTATGGGTATACAACCTTGAAAGCCATAGAGCCCAGAAAATCAGTGATGCCAACCCCGGTCATTGTGGTTATCAGTGGGGCTCTGTCCGGATGACCGAATGGACGAACGGTGCAGGTAAACGCAATCAGGGACTGGTATATCTTCCCCACGGCTACAATCCGTCACAGACTTACCCGGTGATTGTAAACTATTACGAAACCCATACCCAGGAAATGCACACTTATCAAGTACCGGGATGGAGTTGTGCTATGTTGGACATTTCCACTTATCTGAGCCAGGGTTATGTTATTTTTCGGCCCGATGTCTACTTTACGGTCGGTGAACCGGGACAAAGTACTTACGATGCCGTCGTAAGCGGCGTGGAGCATTTGATAAAGCAAGGAATTGCCAATCCAGACAGAATCGGAATAGAAGGACACAGTTGGTCAGGATGTACGGCTGCTTTATTGATCACTATGACCGACATCTTTCGCTGTGCCTCCATCGGCGCAGGCGTGGTAAACCTGACTGAAGCTTATACGGCCCTCCGTACGGGAAGCGGAAATACGCGGATGTTTATGTACGAAGACTGGCAATGCCGTATGGGGAAAAATCTGTGGGAAAACCTGGATGCCTATGTACGTAACTCAGCCATATTGAGAGCCAATCGGATTACAGCCCCTGTCCTGATTATGCACAATGACAAGGATGAAGCGGTAGAATTTCACGAAGGCCGTAATTTATTCCTGGCCCTACGCCGGCTGCAACATCCGGCTTGGTTGCTCAATTACAAGAATGAAGGACATTTTATCGGCAACAAAAACGCTCAACGTGACTGGTCACAACGTATGATGCAATTTTTCAATCATTATCTGAAAAATGCACCTATGCCTCGTTGGATGCAGGAAGGCATTAATATCAATGAGCGGGGATTCGACCAGAAATATGATTTTATAAAATAAAACAATAGCAAAATAATTAACTTAAATGAATGTAATTATGAAAAAATGGATGGCTTGTGCGGTATTTATCGGATTGATAGGTAGTTATACTAACGGTTTTGCCGATGATTTAAACAAAAAGGTAGTAGGTAAATGGTATAATCCTTATACTTATGAATCTACCGGAGAAAAGAAAGGTTTCGAATTTAAAAAGAACGGCAAATGCAAAGCTTTAGGAGTTAAGACACTCGACCTGCGCACCTGGGAAGTCAAAGACGGGCGGCTTGTGATAAAAGGCTTTTATTTGGACAAAGACGGCAAAACCTGGGAAGAATATTTAACATCGGAACGGATTGAGCAGGTGAATACAGATACACTATATGTCATTACCGCCGAAAAACCTTTAAAAATGGGATTTCTCTATTTAAGTCCTAAAGCCCTGAAAAAAAAGGTTACTCCTTTTTCAGGACAGTTCCAAAATGAGCAATAACCTGTTTTTATAAATAACTGAAAAAGAGCCTGAATAACATTTTTACTGTTAGACAGGCTCTTTTTCAGTTATATTATATTTATTTTTTCAACATTTCGCAAATTTCATTGTAAACAAACTCTCCGGTAAAGCCGAATTTTTCATCCAATACCTTTGCGGGTGCAGAATAGCCAAAGTGATTAACTCCGTGTATTTTGCCATTACTTCCAACCAATCCTTCCAAGGTGACAGATAAACCTGCTGTCAGTCCGAATTTCGGTTTTATGCTCGGAATAACTTCCTCCTGATAAGCTGTCGGTTGCGTACGGAAAAGACCTTCTGAAATCGCTGAAACGATTTGGGTGGTGATGTCTTTTCTTTCTTTCAATAATTGACTTGCTTCTACAAGGGTGGCAACCTCTGATCCGGAAGCGATTAATATAACATCCGGATTAGCACTGTTTTTGCTCACAATATAGGCACCTTTCATTGCTTTCAGGGCATCGTCATATCGTTTTCCTGTTGAGGGGAGATCGTTGATGTTTTGGCGCGATAGAACGAGAGCCGTAGGGGTAGTGGTGTTTTCCATTGCCATTTTCCACGCTACGGATGTTTCGGCTGCATCTGCCGGACGGAGAGCCAATAAGCTCATCTGACCCGAATGGTTTTGCATTTTCTCCATCAGACGAAGTTGTGCTTCGTGTTCTATCGGCTGGTGGGTAGGACCATCTTCGCCGACACGGAAAGCATCGTGTGTCCAGATGTATTTAACAGGTACTTCCATCAAGGCTGATAGTCGGAAGGCGGGTTTCATATAGTCGGAGAATACGAAGAATGTACCGCAGGCAACGTGAATACCACCGTGAAGAGCGATACCGTTGCAGATAGCCGCCATCGTCAGTTCGCTAACTCCTGCTTGCAGGAATTTACCGCTAAAATCACCTTTCACAATATTGCGTGCTCCACCTTTGATATATCCGTCTGTTTTGTCCGAATTGGAAAGGTCTGCTGAACTGACAATCATATTTTCCACTTCCTGAGCCAATGTGACCAAAACATCGGCAGAGGCGGCACGTGATGCAATGTTGGCTTTGTGTTCGATGGCTTTATAGTCGATAGCCGGTGCTTCGCCAGACATAAAGCGATGGAATTTAGTAGCTAATTCGGGATTTGCTTTTTCCCAAACAGCTTGTTCAGCTTTTTTCTTTTTAGCGATGGCACGTTTCTCATCCAATGCTTTGTCATAAAATGCGGCTACATCCGGGAAGATGGTGAAAGGATGTTGCGG
The DNA here is from genome assembly GCA_036657595.1 of Odoribacter sp. Classification (GTDB taxonomy): domain Bacteria; phylum Bacteroidota; class Bacteroidia; order Bacteroidales; family Marinifilaceae; genus Odoribacter. The sequence continues at coordinate 15,976 of JAVXFZ010000054.1, forward strand.
ATCACCGCCCAAATTGGCGACTGTCTTTTCGAATGAAGCACCGGCTGCACTCAGCGGTTGTCCGTGGGTAGATACTTTATTCGAGTAATCCTCTTCGTTAGCCCCCATTGCCCCTTTTCCCATCAAGGTGTGACCGATGATGATGGTAGGACGTTGTGTTTCCGCTTGTGCCTTTTTTAGGGCTTTGCGTATTTCATCTGCATTGTTTCCGTTGATGCTGATCACCTGCCATCCCCAAGCTTCGTATTTTTTAGCTGTATCTTCGTGAGTTACTTCTTCTACTTTTGTGGATAACTGGATGTTATTGGAATCATAAAACATAATCAGGTTGGATAATCCCAATGTTCCGGCGATACGTCCGGCTCCTTGTGATATTTCTTCCTGAATGCCACCGTCAGAGATGAAGGCATAGGTTTTGTGTGACATCCATTCACCGAAACGAGCTACTAAAAAGCGTTCTGCAATAGCAGCACCGACAGCCATTGTGTGTCCTTGTCCTAACGGACCGGAGGTGTTCTCTACGCCGCGTTTTACGTCCACTTCCGGGTGACCGGGAGTGATGCTGCCCCATTGACGGAAGTTTTTCAGGTCTTCCATACTGTATTTACCAATCAGGCTTAGCGTTGCATAAAGCATCGGTGACATATGTCCCGGATCAAGGAAGAAACGGTCGCGGTTGACCCATTGTGCATCTTCCGGATCAAAATTTAAGAACTCGGAATATAAAACATTTACATAGTCGGCTCCGCCCATAGCTCCTCCGGGATGTCCGGATTTTGCTTTTTCCACCATAGCGGCTGCCAGAATCCGGATATTATCCGCTGCTCTGTTACTGGTATTCATAGTTTTCTGAAAATTTATTTTTAAATTTCTACAAAGATACAAATAAAGGTAAAAAGTAAAAGGCAAAAGATGAAAAGTAGCAGGAATTAAGTATTCATAAATAATGACTTTCCTGTTTTAAGATAGCAAAAACCTTTGCACCTCTAAATAGAGGTACTTATTTAAGGTATATTTTATAAGTTAATCTGCCTGTAAATTATTTTAGGCGTTGCATTTCTATCTGAAAATAAAAATGTCGGAATAGGAGATAATTTATGCCTGCTGCAAAATCTTTTGTGTCGTATTCTGCCGTGATTCTGAAGTTGGCAAGTCCTGCCGGCGAATAGGTAATACCTCCGGTTATGCCATTGAGAGGATAGTCAAGGCGATCATTATAAAGATAAGAAAGGTGTATACCGAGATCGTGTTGATTGATTAGAATATGCTTTGTGGCAGCTAAAAAGAAACGGCTGAAATATCCGTTGCCTACCTTGGTGTCGAATTTATGTCCGGATGACGTAAATGGATCTGAAGCACCGGCTACAATGCCCGGACGATATTTTCCTTCTTTCAGTAATCGCAGGCGAACAGAGAAATAACGATCTTGATTGGTGAAGCGTCTTTTACTTTCTACGCCGAGGCTTTCGCCGGTGAAAAGCGTACAGGTATAGGCGACTTCTAAACAAGGGAACCGAGAAGCGTTCGTTGTGTAAATAATGGCGAAGAGTGAGATCTGCGCCGTAGCGATCGGAATAAAACATACCGGCACAAACACGGGCAAATGTTCGGCGGGGAAGCCGGAAAGATTGCGATAAAGCGATGACACGAGGATGAATTTTTTTGTCACTTTCGCTATAACCATCACAATAAATGGAAAATACGATTTGTCCGACAAATTTCATTCCCGGCCAGAAGGATATTTCTAAAGCGGGTGAGAGATTGAACAACACCTGATAGATTTGTGTGATCACTAAATTTTTTAAAGCAAATTCGGGATAAATAACGAGATTCGCTTTGAAGAGCGAACTATTACTACGGGGGAGTTTACGTAGTCGCTCCTTAAAAAGTCTCCTATTTCTAAAATCCGATTGGTATTATATTAT
>JAVXFZ010000055.1:0-17850 GCA_036657595.1 Odoribacter sp.
CGTATTCAAAAAATGTTTGTCCTAAATGCCAGTCTGCAGTGTGGAGTAGTTTCATATATTGTAAATGAAAAGGTAAAAGAAAAGCAGTTACTTTCGTAACTGCTTTCTTTCGTGGAGCGGAAAACGGGACTCAAACCCGCGACCCCCAGCTTGGAAGGCTAGTGCTCTATCGACTGAGCTATTTCCGCGAGGGTGGGCAGTGATGGATTCGAACCACCGAAGGCTAAGCCAGTTGAGTTACAGTCAACCCCATTTGGCCACTCTGGTAACTGCCCATTGTTAAAGAACACTTGTTTTCTTTTACGGCTGCAAATATATGGTTTTTTGTTATCCAGACAAAATATTTTCGTATAAAATTTAAAGTTGCAAATATAGAGGATGTTTAGATGTTTCAAGCGTTTAGAGTATGGGATGAATTATTTTTTTGTATTTTTGAAAGATAAATCGGTCGGATGGATGAACGTAAAATCATACACATAGATATGGATGCTTTTTATGCTTCTGTTGAACAACGGGATCATCCGGAATATCGGGGAAAACCGTTGGCTGTTGGGCGTGCCGAGGAAAGAGGTGTTGTCGCTACGGCAAGTTACGAAGCACGGCGTTATGGGGTGAGATCGGCGATGTCGTCAATGAAGGCGATGAAATTGTGTCCCGACTTGTTGTTTGTGAAGGGGAGGATGGAGGTTTATAAGGCAGTGTCGGAGGAGATTCATAAGATATTCTATGAATATACGGATGTTGTAGAGCCTTTGTCTTTGGATGAGGCATTTCTGGATGTCACCCGGAATAAAACAGATCTGCTCTATGCGGTTGATATTGCGCACGCTATCAAAAAAGAAATTGCTGAAAAATTGGGCTTGGTGGCTTCTGCCGGTGTTTCGTATAATAAGTTTTTGGCAAAAATCGCTTCTGATTATCGAAAACCGGATGGATTATATGTGATTCATCCCCGAAAAGCATTGGTGTTTATAGCTCGTTTGCCGATAGAATCGTTTTGGGGAATAGGGAAAGTGACTGCCGGAAAGATGCATTCTTTGGGGGTTCATAATGGAGCACAATTGCGGACTTGTTCGCAGGAGTTTTTGTGTCGTAATTTTGGAAAGATGGGACAGGTGTATTATGATTTTGCCCGTGGTATAGATCTTCGTCCTGTTGAACCGATTCGGGTGCGAAAATCTGTTGGCTGTGAACATACATTTGAAAGAGATCTGAGCGATCAAATGGCTTTAATCATCGAATTATGGCATTTGGCTGATGAATTAATCCGAAGATTGGCGAAGGCTGAATTTCGCGGACATACGTTGACCTTGAAGGTGAAGTTTAATGATTTTTCGCAAAAGACACGCAGTGTTAGTGTGGGGTATGAGTTAAGTGAGATGCGGGAGATTTTGCCATTGGCTAAAGATTTGTTAAAAGGCTTGCAATTAACTGATTATCGTATTCGTTTGTTGGGGCTTACGGTATCAAATCCATTCTCTGATTTTTCTAATGGCGATGAGGATCTCCCTATCCAATTGAGTTTAGAGTTTTAAGTGGATCAAGTGTGAGTTTTGGGGAATATCATCTTTCAAGGAGCTTGTTTGTTAGTTGTCGATATAACTGTGGTTTTGTATATTATTTTTTACTGATTAAATCATTCACTAATTTCTCAAAGAATCCTTTGTAAGAAGAGAGATTTACTTTCCCACTTATTTGTTCTTTTCGTTCCATTTTTTGTGCCGCCTGTGCAAACCAATTAGCTGCTTTAAAACGGATTGCCTCATTGCGACATTCCCGATTGATGACAACCCCAAAGTTGTAAAGTTCTGCATCAGAAATTTGTTCTTCATTCCATTTTTCTTCTGCCAATTCTACATAAGTTCTCCAATCTCCTGTTTTTTCTGCTATATATATACGGGCATTCCGAATAATTAATCGTCCATCTTTTACTTTCTCTTTTTTCAATTTTTTTATGTATTCTTTAAACCCAACCTCGTCTAATACTCCGTTGTTCACAAAATTGTCAGTACCGACGATCCATAAATTTGTCCATTTTTGTCGTACTTCTTCTTCTCCGTAGAGTGTATAGAGTCCTTTTCGATGGTGTAAAACATAATCCAATAGTTTTGTGTCAGCAAGCGTCACATATTGATAGAAAAGATTCCAATATGTCTTTTCTTTTAGACAATCCGGAGGTAGTGAGTCCAAATAGTTAGAAACGATGCGTGAAGCCTCTTCCCAACATTCGGCCCGTCCTAACATTGCTGTGTAAATGTTCAAAAATTCTATTTGTCTATTTCCTGCCTGATATTCTTTTTCTTGCTCGGCTAATCCTTTCCCCTGAAGCGTCAACTGGGCTTCTTCTAATAAATCGGTTGTATGCTCTACATTCTTTACGCGATGTAACTCCCTGCCGTTGGTATCTGAAAATACCAATGCCGCCTGTGTGGATTCAATAGATATATTTACAAAATGCCGCCTGAAAAATTCTGTCACTTCAGGATCGGAAAATACCATATAAAGCATTTCTGTATGAGCATTTCCTGCTACATAATAGTCCGTAAAAATTAATTTTCCTTCTTGCTTTGCCTGCTTCATTGCTTCTTCTTTGCTCAGGGACATAAAAGGAATACCTTTCGCTTTATCCAGTGCTGTTTGTCCCCATACAATTAGCTGTTCTGCCGGACTATATTTTTCCGCTTTATATAGTAATTTTCCTTCAGCGTTTAGAAATAAGAAAGTCGGGTAGTCCTTTATGCCGTAACGGTCGATCAAATCTTTTGCCTCCTTTGCTTTGATCCGCATATTAACAAAATGAGCATTATAAAAATCAGCTACGCGATCCAGATGGAAAACATTTTTTTCCATTAATAAGTCTGCCTGATTTTGATCGGCATAAAGATGGATAAATACCAATCGTCCTGTTTTTTTCGCCTGTTTTAATGTTTCCGGTAAAGTCTCTGAGTGAAAGCGAATCGAACGGCTATTGCTCCTTTTTTCGACAGCTGATTCTGAAGCCTTTCGAAAAGTTTCTTGTAATTCCGATGGGTTTTTAGCTACTCGAACAGGGTCTATTGTTTGCAATAAATCACCATAAGGCATAAAAAAAGCATATACCGGATATGGAGTTAAAAGTAAGCGGGGTAAAAATTCCTGCCCTTGCGGACTATTTATATCTATTCGGATAGCAATGACATTTCGATGCAGGAAATTCATTAATTCGCTGTTATTTAGAATACCTTTCTCTATTTTGGGATCAATTCCAAGTCCACCATCGGAAATTTCCACCAATATTAATTTATCTTCTCTGGCTGCCAATAAACTTGCCTGTTCCCATTGATAAGGTTGGAAGTAGGTAGTAGCTTTTTGTGCGACTGCCGATATGAATCCCGAATAGCCAATGACACTTAAAATGAGGGCAAATAAAACTTTCTTCATAGTAATGAGTTTACACAAAAATAAAAGCCTCTCCGATTAAAAACGATTCTTTCGACAAGATTTAACATCTTTAACTATATCAAAAGAAGGAGGAGAAGATATGTTTAATTGATTCTGCGGACATTTTCATTACTGTGCGCATCTTGGGGGAGAAATACTTATTTACTCCGAGGCTCAACCACCGTAAATGGTTGATAGGGACTTAAATTAAAGGTGAAATTACCGAATGAATCTGTTCCTCCGTTTCCTTTCACTTCTGCGCGAAGCGTATATTTTACTCCCGGTTTATATTGATCTAAAGTCAGATTGTATAAAAAGGTTTTGGTTTTGTGTGTCCCTCTAAATTTATCGGCAAGTCCGATGTGTTCATCGGTTGATACGACCTGATCGTTTTCCAGTAATTCAACCTTTCTGATGTCCATAAAGTGTTTGCCGCTTGTGTAAAAGAAGCCGACAATGATCCGTCCGTTGGCGTATACTTTAGGTGTGACATCCCATTCCAGCGGGCTATATTCGTCACTTAGCATTTCCGGTTGCCAAGTGCCACTGATATATCCGCCTTTGTGATAATAATCTATTTTCAGCTCATCTAAACGGACATAGTTTTTCTCCAGCCGTTGTTCAAAATTTTTATAATTTTTGTTCTCTTTAGCCGACCAAGCATTTTCAGCTAAAGCAAGTAAACGAGGAAAATTCTGGACATTCATATCTTTTACATTTTGCGGAACGGCTGTCCACATATTTGCCTGAATACCTAATACGTACTGTTCTTGATTTTTTTCCAGTCCTACAAGTGGATCGTAATTATAGATCAAATTGAGTTTATTGATACAGCTGTAAGCTAAATCGCACATTGTTCCGTCATTTCGATCAGCTTGGGTAATATCTAAATACATAGGAGAAGTAGGAGTGGCTACTGTGTAAAAACCGTTTTGTGCGGCTTTTAATATGGCACCTCCTCCTAACCACGACATAATGGCTGTTTCTTTGGTCAACTGATCGGGATCTTGCAAAATATCGTTCCACCCAATCGGTTTCTTTCCTTTCGATTTAATGATCTGACAAATCCGTCCTACAAAATAATTTTGCAAGCCGGTGCTATTTTGTAAATGATGATCCTGAATAAATTGGAGAATATGAGGTTCCGCCTCCCAAGTTGTATGTCGCACTTCATCCCCTCCAAAATGGATATAATCACCTGGGAACAATTCGGCTATCTCTGTGAAAATATCGTCTAAAAACTGATAGACATTTTCTTTTGTAGGATCAAGCGTATTGGGTGTAAATTGAGTGCCCCAATATCCCCAAGAATCCAAGAAAGGGAATACACAAGCTGGTTGGTGATTATTATTTACGCCTAATTCCGGATGTACCAATAAGGTTGCCCAACTATGACCGGGAATATCAATTTCCGGCACAATCATTATGTTACGTTCTGTGGCATATTTCACCAAATCCTTTATTTGCTCTTGTGTATAAAATCCATTTCGTTCTGCCGGTTGCTTGTGGACAGGAGCGAAAACTGTTGTTAAAGGAGATGTTAGTTTTGGATATTTTTTGATCTCAACTCTCCAGCCTTGATCGTCGGTCAGGTGAAGATGCAATACATTCATTTTGTATAACGACATCACATCAATGTATTTTTTTATGACATCTACACTATAAAATGTCCTACTGACATCTTGCATATATCCTCTCCAAGCGAAACGGGGTGTATCGGTTATTTCCATACATTGAATTTTCCAGTCTATACCCCGCACTTGTTCTGTGCTTTCAACGGGAGTTGGTAATAATTGGCGTAAGGTTTGTGCACCATAAAGCAAACCTGCCGGATAGGGGGCTGATACGATCATCCGATTGGGAGATATATTTAAATGATACCCTTCTTTTCCCAGATCGTCTACCATATTTTCCCGTATAAAATAAATTCCCTTGTTTGGTCTTTTCCCTGAGGTTACTGGAAGCTCAAAGCCTGTGGAAATCCGAAGGATTTTGGCAAAAAAATCAGCGGCGGGAAGAGCCTCTGCATCCGCGTATATTTTTGTATGTTTATTTATTTCAAATGTACCTTTTTGTACGATTGTCCGCAATGGGATTGGTATTACACAAGTAGAATAGCTATTTCCCGTTTGCAATACCTTTTGTCCATTGACAGATAATGCTGTCCATAACATACATAGTAAAATAATGCTTAATTGTCGTCTCATCATTTGAAGTATTATTATTTAATAAAAGACTATTCCTCACAAAAATAGAAAAATTGTCTTTATTTAAATGAGGTTTTAGTTAAAAAATCAATATTTTAAATGTATACAAAATGCGAACAGTAATAACAAATTAATGTGTTATAGTTTTTATCGATTATCAGTTTATTTGTAGATCTTGTGATTTTGGGAATTGTATGCTGTCTGTATTGATGCCTAATTTTTCCATTTGATTCAAAGCTTTTTCTTTATCTTTTTTACAGTAGTAACTGATATACCATTTTAATTTGGGAAGATTTTTATTTACTTCAACTATCTTTTGAAGATAGGGTATATCTACCCCAGCAAAGGAGTAGCCCCATATATAAATATAACATATATTAGAAAGAGATTGGAAGTATTCTTCTTGTTTTTTCAAAATTTGTTTTACAAGTTTTTGTGCCTCTTGGTAGTAACTTTTAACGGTTCCTGCAATTATCTCATATTCAGGTAGACGAGTGTCGTTGTGATAAGCATCACGATATATCTTTTTTTAAACCATATACTAAAATTGCTATAACTGCTACGAATGTTATGGTGGAGGTCAAAACCTTTAGTTGAAGCATTATTAGCCAAATTATTTATGGTGATAGCTTGTATCATCATTACATCTTTCGTTTAAAGTAAATCATATCTTTCAGTAATATCCCATCTTCAATTATTTGATGATCGTAGTTATCAGTGAAAAAGTTTTCGATGCGGTGGGAGTATTCAAATCCACAATTCGTATAAAAACTAACGGTACTTGGCACATCGCCCGTACCAACTATTATTTGGCGATATATTCCAGCATAATGAACAATTAAGTATTCTATCAACTTTTTTCCGTAGCCTTTGCGTTGAGAGTTGATTTTTACAGCGATATTTTTAAGTTCGCAAACACCATTTCCTTCATCTGTTACAACACAAATAGCCTTGACTCCATTATCATCAAGCACAAATAGTTCTCCACGTTCTAAGTAACGATCGATCATAGACTCCTGCTCGTCAGCAAGTAATAGGAGGTCTAAGTATTGTTTCTTATTTTCTATTTGTTGAGTGATATTCATTTTAATTCATTATATTACAATAGCAATATCTTACTGATATGTTCTGCCATTGGATTCAGTTGTTGCAAAATTTGCAACAATCGCCTTTGTGTCTAGTGCTTGTTGCGTTATGATTACTCTATTACCTCCCAATGTCCCGATTTGTTAGAACCAATACGCTTAATTAAGCTTTTCTCCTTTAATGTTGCCATAATACGTTCACCTTGCCGTAAGGAAACCAAGAGCGATTCTGCAACCTCTTTTGCGGTTATCCGATTATTAATTCGAATAAGTTCTAATGTACGCTGCTCGTTTATACCGACATTTATACCGACATTTATACCGACATTAACACAAGGCTCTAAGCCTTTATCCTCTATTGAACCCTGATAATTACGGATTGTTTGCTCCAGATTGAGAATATGTTCATCGAACATAAAGTTCCGGAACAACTCCATATCATTACTCTCACGAGTGGCAATAAGAGTTTCAATGTATTCAGCCTTGCGGTCTTTGTTGATATTGGTTGGGATGATACCAAATTCAAACTGTAATTGATTCATCAACAAACGAGACATCCTACCGTTGCCGTCAGCCCAAGGGTGAATTGTTACCAAATGAAAGTGAGCATCAAAACTCAACCGGTAGCATTCAATAACATTCGTCTTTGAAAGTGCCTTTCTTCTCTGGTTTATGCTATCGCAAAGCTCAGCCAATTTAGTAGAAACTTTAGAATAGTTTATGTAAGAGCGACCACCAGTACCTGCTGTAACGTTCAACAGTCGCAAATCACCATTAGTAGACGAAAACTCGCCCAATGCCGTTTTGTAAACTGTTCCTGTATTTTTCAGAACGATTGCCGACAACTGTTTCAGCATCTCTATCGAAATATCGCTATGCTTCTTTGCAAAGGCAATAGATTGCTCATAAGCTGTTTTAAGGTCTAAGTTCATCAACTGCTCAGCCATAGAGCGCCCCTTGACACTAATGCCCTCATCAAACAGAAGTTGGTTCTCAATCTCCGTAACAGTAGAACCCTCAATGGCTGTTGAATGGGTAATAAGAGAGTACAGATAGAATTTGTCATAATCTATCTGTTTATCAATCCCCAACTCCTTAAACTGAGCCAGCAAGGATAATAGTTTCTGTTCTCTGGTCATAATTAAAATATTTTGCGGATTAGATAGCATCTTCCATTTGAATATCAAATGCCTGCTGAATTAAATCCATTACATCGTCTAATTCATTTGTATTACTAATACCTATCTCGATATCCCCATTGCCCCATCTACCTTTATTGCTAACATCAATGCACATACCTTTCGGATCTTCAATTTGACTGAACTCCATATTCAACGATAGGCGTAATCTTGACTTTTGAGGCACAATGTCGACAAAATTGGTATGAGATTTAAAGGCGATATATAGCTTTTTATACTCTTCTTTAACGGATGCGTCAATATTCAAAATGCGCTTTCTTAATGAGAAATACAATTCTAACATTTCACCTTTTAGATACTCATAGTTATCAACTGTATAATCACTTATATTCTTCTCTTCGCTATGCAAATACTTATCTAAAATTTCTTGTGATAAGTTTGGAGCTTTCCAAATTTTTGCAGCTATGGTAGCTAATTCTTTAGCTCTCTCATTTATCGTCTTTTCGTTCCAAATATCTACTTTTTGCATAAATCTATTTAAACGAAGAGGAGAATCGTTAAAACCACCTTCCATTGATTTTTTAATGTCAAAAGTGTTGTCACTCAACTCTGAATTATATCCAGTCAATGTGAGGTTTCCTAATGTGTGTAAGTAGGTCTTCTGTACTTCTTGCCAATTCCCTCCCAGCATATTTTGCCATTTTGTTGATAATTTAGGGTTTTGAGGCATAATATGTTCGATGGTGTAATCGTCCGTGCTTACTGTTTCTTTACGATTATGGTTTTCTAATCTGTGTAATAAATAGTTACGAGATCTAAAATTATAAACATCCTTAGATGTAATTTCCCTTTCAAATTCAGTATCATTTGGAAAGCGTTTATAGTTTCCCATTAATTGGAATGCAGCTTTTAGGCTTTCCAAGTATTGAGATTTATCTATTGATTTGTATAGAGTTGCAAATGTTTTGTTCAGACTGTTTGTCGGGATACCGCAAATCGCTCGTCTAAAAACATAGTTTTCAATCAATGCTATAATTTCTTTAAATTCATCAATGGTTATTACTTCATCAGTATAGTCATTATATACAGGGAGCAGGAACGGATACGAAACATCGACTTTGAGCCTCATTATATTAGAAAATAACTTTCTTAATTCTAAATCCCTCTCCTTTCTCAAAACCATATTCACATAATAGCCCGAATATTTGAACAGATCTTGTACTACTCCTGTAATTGTATTTGGAGATTTGTTGCTTTGAACGTAAGCCTTAAAATTTTCGTATACTTTACCTATTGTGGGTATTACTCCTGTTTGAACAGAGAGGTAATCTCTTACAAACCAGTTGAATCTTGAGGAATACTCATTGCCATAACTCTGTTCCATTGGAAACCAATATCTTTCATACAGCTCTGTTTGAAGCTTTATATCTTGCCCCATAAGAATATAATTCCGAATCAGATCTGCTTGCGATAAGTCTAAACCGGTTGAATTCATACTCTCAAATATTAACTGCGGATTGTCTTTGTCTTTTTCTAACGCCACATCTACAATAAATAGCCTCAAAATGCCATTGTATACATCTACAATATTCTCTTTGGATATTTTGCTTTTAAAGAACTTATAATTCTCTACCAATCTTAACGAATGCTCTTCAGCTGGTTCAATACCGTTTATGAGACTTATTAAAGTTTCCTTATCTCTTTTAGTGAGTAGAAGCTTATACCTTAACTCGCTGTCTTCATCGGCATTGAGTAAGTAATAATTTTGCAGTTTGGTAAATGTGGTATCAATTTCCACATCATTGTTTCGTATAAATTCAGCTAACGCAATAATAATTAATGTTACGGTAGTTAATCGCTGCTGTCCGTCTATAACCAATAACTTGGGAACATCCGATACGGTGTGTATGCTTTCTTGAAAATAGACCACAGAACCGATGAAATGCCCTTGCATCAATTCATTTGAACTTATTTTTAGTATATCGTTAAATAATTTATTACACTGAGGTAATAGCCAACTGTATGTGCGCTGATATATTGGAATAATAAATTGTTTAGGTCCTTTTATAATGCTTAACAAGTTTGCGGATGTTGCTTTCATTTGTTCTTATTATATTTAATTTCAGGTTCAGCTGCAATGGAATGTGAATAATCCTGAGTATAATACTTGACAGAATTATCATTTATTCGCCTATTGAGCTCTATTTTATCGTCCAAGGAAGACAGTAAGTCAGCAATCTTTTTCTGACAAACAGTATTTGGAATAATGCAGTCTATACTCTCAAAAGTGTTACGAGTAATGGTGCTAAATACACTGCCGTGTGAGTGCTTCTTAAGTTCCTCTATTTTTGTTTTAGTTAAATAATATAGAAAATGTTTATCCACTAATTCGTTTCCTCTGATGCCGAAGCAAGACTGATTAAAGCTCATTTTAAAAGGGATCATAGCCACCTCACCAATAGTTCCTCTTGCCGAAATTATTATATCATCTTTTTGTAGCAACTTGGTTGAGCTATTGATTAAACCTTTATCTGTGATAGATTTTTCAGAAGAGTACACGTATTTGGCATCGCCTCCAAAATCTTTAACAGATAGCCAAGGTATCTGACCATTCCAATATAAAGGATTGGTTGTTTTTGGTGTTCCTCCGCCTATCAATGTTACAAGGTCTGTATATTTATATTTTTTCCATTGTTCCATAAATGAGAATTTAGCTGTTTAAATCATTGTTTTTAATCTCCCAAAAACCGTTTCTTTTGCCGTTTTTGCGTTCGATTATGCCTTTCCCGGTCAAATTGACGGTGATGGTCTTAATCGTTCTCTCAGATTTGCCTATATGTGCAGCAATTTCTTTTTGCGTGGCTTTAGGCTGTTCTCGCAAGAAGTTCAGTACGGTTATTTCTTCCAAAGTGCAATTCAAAGTGTAAATATTGCACTTTGAAACGTTTGCATTTAATGTGTTTGCACTTTGAGCGTCTTGAGCAGAAGGTTCTTGGACAAGCATTGTTCTGTTTTTTAACTCATTGTTTTCGGATAGAATCAAGTTTCTAAAAAATGCTTCAATATATTCGGTGGTGGCGTAAATACCTTTGCCCAAATTGTTGTAGTTGGCACGAACCAAGGCATTACGGAAATACCATGAATGATTAGCAAACGCCTCGTTGCTAATGTTGAATCCGAAAGTACGCAGATATTTGATAGTAAACACAGCCGTTGTACGAGTATTGCCCTCACCGAATGCGTGTATTTGCCAGATTCCAGAGATAAACTTAGCGATGTGTGTGATTGCATCGTTTATGTTCAAATCTTTGTAACTGAAATTTTTCTCTTGTCCGAAGTCGTAGTCGAGGGTTTCGCGTATACTGTCAGCACTGGCATACAGCACAGTTTCACCTTTCAGCACCCATTCCTTTTTGGTGATATTATAATCTCTTATCCTGCCTGCAAATTTATATATGCCTTTGAAAAGGCGGCGATGAATGGTAATATACTCAATGGGAGAGAAGGTAAATGTATTTTCCGATAATATTTCGGCGATGCGTGCCGAAACCTTATCGGCTTCTTCCGTTCTGTCCTCAATATCGGCTCTGACAGTCTTAGATTGATAATAACTATCAATAAGCTGTTTTGCTTCTTCTATGGTTATATCGCCCTCAATATGCAGACGAGCCGTCTGTATCAGATACTCAGATGGTCTCAAATCGTCTACAGCCTGCAAGCCGATAGCGGTTTGCCAAGCATAGCTTTTTTCTCTTTTCAGAGGCTCACCTTGTCTTATATATTCTTCAAAATCATTCATCATCTAATAAGAATTTAGCTGACTGGACGAACATTCCGCCCGAACCACAAGCTGGGTCATACACACGGCCGCTATACGGTTGAAGAACCTCAACAAGAGTGCGAACAATGCAAGCAGGAGTGTAAAATTCTCCAGCTAATTTACCCTCTGCCTCTGCGAATTTAGATAAACAGTATTCGTAAGCTCGTCCAAGTATATCTTTACTATCGCCGTGCTTTTTCATTTTAATGTTAGTGAATAGGTCAACGACATCTCCCAAACGTCGTTTATCGAGTTCGGGACGTGCAAAATTCTTGGGAAGAATACCTTTGAGCCTAATATTCTCTTTCTCAATCAATCGCATCGCATTATCAATGGAAACACCTATTTCAGGATTATGTGCAGCCTCTGCGACAACAGACCAACGTGCCTCTTGTGGAACAAAGAATATATTTTCAGAGGTATACTCATCTTTATCTTCCTCAAAACCATCATCTTCACCTAAAAGAGCTTCGTATTTTGACTCGAATCTATCTGAAATATATTTTAGAAATATAAGTCCCAAAACTACGGATTTATATTCTGAAGCATCCAGATTGCCACGTAGAAGATCTGCTGCCTTCCATATTTCCTTTTCAAAACCGATTTCAGTATTATTTAATTCTGCCATATCTATTTTTCTCTGTATTATCAATTCATACTTTTTTGCTTCTTAGAAAGACAACCTACTCAACCATATCGCCATAAATCGGTCGTACACGATATAGCCGTCAGTGGATTTATATATCAGCTCGTTGTTGATTAGTTTTTTGAGTGCTGAATTTACACTGCTTGCCGCTTTGAGTCTGTACTCTGCAATGAACTCTCCGGAGTTTATTTCTTTAACGCATTTTGCTTTGGCAACGGCTTTGAGTAGCTTAACACTTGTTGCCGTATACGCTGTCAAAAGGTTTTCGTAGGTGTATGTAGATTCGGTAACCACCTCTTCGATAGCGTAATTGACCAATTGAATATCTATCTGCTTGTAACCATAGAGACGGTTTAATACTACCTGAATGTACCACGTATGACCGTTAAATTTGTCGTATAGGTAATTAAACGTTGATTCATTCAACTCACGTCCTTGTTGCTTGAAAAACTCTGCTGAAAAGAGGTAATACTCTGTTTTGTCGATTCTATCAATTGAAAGTGTTTGTGTACTTTGATAGAACGGACGTTTTGCCGAGAGGAACATCTCCTGCATAACGTGCTGCTTGCTTCCTGCAAACACAAAGTTGATATTCGGAATAAACTGAATATAGGAACGTAACAACGCCTCCATACCTTTTTCGGGATATTCGGCAACTTGTTGAAACTCATCGATGGCAATGTAACAACGCTTGTCGGACGCTTGTAGGTAGTCAAATATCTCTTTGAGGGTTGTTTCTTCTGACGAAGGAGTAATATCAATGGTAACTTTCGGTGTACCTGTTAGTTCGTCAAATGTAAACGCCGGACGGCAACTTTTCAAGAACTGACTCACACGACTAAGTGCCTTTTGCGGAGCCGAATCTAACTTACCAAGCACCGTGCTCGCAAGCAAGCGTATAAAGTCACCCAAGTTTTGAGTAGAGTAGATATCCATATAGAGCGTAACAATGTCGGGCTGCTGTTGGTGCAGTTTGTAGAAGACATTTTTAATAAGCCCAGTCTTGCCCATACGACGCGGAGCGATGAGCGTGATATTTCTACCATTGTGCAAGGCATTAATCATAGCCTCTGTTTCCAGTGTTCTATCACAGAAGAACTCAGGGCTGTAATATCCTGTTATAAGGAATGGATTGTTCGGCTTCATATTATTGCGTTTTATTTGTTACGTTATTTGCATTACACAAATTACGCAATTATATTTTAAACTATCAATTTTTTCATAAACTATATATCAATACTTATAATGTGCCTTTCTGTATCATATCAGCCGTCTATACTCTTGTTTACTTGGATTATTTTTCCGCTTAATGTGTCCCTCTATGTCCCGGCACGTCCCAGACTATCCTATTGTGTCCCAATTGGCGACATTCTCGATACAATAAAGTACTCGTTGTTAATGCGTGTTGTACCGCTGTTTTTCAGTCCATTTACCTTGTTCTCAAATCAATTTTAGAGGATTGATTTGGAGTCCGTTACCGCAGATGGGTTACAAATGGTATACAAAAATAAAGATAGTTATTTTTCTGCTATTTTTTGTCGTAAATAAAGCAGATTTTTCATTTCAATTTCACTGTGGCAAAAATTATTTTCCATAATTTTCGGGAATGGGTAGATTTCATTGATTGGAGGATGAAACTGAGCTTTCGTGTATATGGAGAAAATGACTACCTTTGTAAAATGGCTGTTTAATGATAGATTACGAAATAGATACAGATATTAGGGCGTGTTCGGAGTGCAAGCATTATTTAGGTGGGAGTGCGTGCCGAGCCTTTGATGGGATACCGTTGGCGTTGTTTTTGAATGCTGCAAAGTACAATAAAACGCTGCCAAATCAAAAGGGTGCTTTTATTTTTGAGACTGATAAACCAACCGTTAAAACTCGTGTTTATACGGTATTAGAGTAAAAATACAATAGGAATACTGATATAGTAATCGAAGTAAGATATAGATGCTATGATAATGAAATATGTATATTTAACTCAAGTGTAATAACAAAGCTTTATACCCAATGGGCAAGAAATCCAAGACAATTACCGTTAATAACAATTCAAATTGCCAGAAAAAAACTATAAAATATGAAAATAATTAATTTTTTGAAGTGTTTATTACTCATTACTTTCGTCTACGGAGTGTTCGTGAGTTGTGGTGTCAGGAAGAATCTAACGGAAATAAAAAAATCATACGCCGATTCCGTTCATCTTAATATAAAGGGGAACCTCATTCTTCCTGAAATTATTTGGGATAACAAAGAAATATATTTGCAGGCTTTTAGGCGTATGGAAGCCTGTAAATACGTTTATAACGGGCGTTTTAAATGGAATATTAAAAATGGGGCAATACTGAAAATATCAGAAAATATATTTCAATACCTTGTCCAAGTATGGAAAAATGACAACAAAAATCTTGCAACCGGTCAATATGAAATTAGAATGACTCCAGAAGGCTATTACCTTGCTTTACCCAAAGACTCCCCGACAGATATATTCAAACCTTTAAGGTGAGATATAATGAGGGTGTCCAAGTGTGATATTACCCCCAAAAGTTGGAGAAAAAACTTTTGGGAATCTGTTATGAAATATTCATTAGAAGACAGATTAAAGATAGTAGGGACTATTCATGATTTTGTATAAATCACTAATTTTCATATCTTAGATTTTTTATTGTTTAGAATTCTCATCTTTTTCGCATTTTTTGCGTTGAGCAATAGGGATAGACGTATCCATTTGTTTTTTTGTTTTTTAATAAGCTTTCGATGTCGCATAGTTGAACGTTTTTCTTTGTCATCTGTTCAAATATTCCAAGATAATCGACAGGTATTAAAGGCTTTTCCAATCCCATTTTTAAAACCATTTCACCGATACTGATATCAAATCACTGGGATGGATAAGCGTTTCTCTGGGGAAAAAGAATAATATACAGTATTTTCCCGAACTGTTGAAACAGAAAATCCGACCGATCACCTGCAGATGACGACATTCTTATGTAATTACAATAGACTACGCTTTTGTAATTGTCGATAATAAATTGGAGGGGTGTGTACCAGTTACCATCGACATACCAATGCTGACTGGTTAATAAACGTTTGTTTGTCATAATTTGGGAGTAAAAAGGCTTAATCGGTTAGACAAAAGTATTGTCTTGTCTTTTGCTGGAGCGATGAGGACATATTGTCGGGAGGTGTTTTAATCGGAAATAATACATTATATATGGGCGATGGAAACGGGTGAAGCACTCTCTTATTTGCTTACAATCGCTTGGGTAAAGGACTATTTTATCATTTCTCCGATTTTCTGAAACTTTTTCTGAAACTTTTTAGTATACCATTTGAAATAAAATAGTGTAAGATGAAAAAGATATACTTATATTTTTTGCTGTTGATAGCAGTCGTTTTAGGAGCTTGTCGGAATGATGAAAGTTACAAACAAAACCAACCGGAATCTTCCGGATCGGGTGAAATAAATTTTGCACTTGCCGGGCGAGTGGGAACAGTGGTAGGAGAACCGTTGACGGAATATATACATTCTCTGAATCTTTTCCTTTTTCGGGAAAATAAGGAGGGAGAGTATATACTTTTTCGACAAAAATTATTGGATAAGCAACAATTGAATATTTTGAGTCAGGCAAATATGATGGACGAAGCTGGATTTACAGAATTTAAGGAGATTGTCTTTGATTCGGTACCCATAGCTAATTATCGAATTGTCGGGCTTGCGAATGCAAAGGATTCAATCGGTGAGACATTGAATTTTATGTCAATTAGCGGGGCTGTAATAGGGAATACTATGGAAGACGTATTGGCAACAGTGAGTGATGGTGAGGAATCTCCTTATTTGTTTTTTGGGATGACCGGGACCATTCGTGTGGGAGCGGAGAGCGGAGATCTTCCCGTTTTACGTCTTTACCGTAAAGTTTCAATGTTTGCTTTGACATTGTTAGAAATACCGGATGTGATAGGGCGTATTGATATGGAATTTGGAAATACGTATGGTTCATTTAATATGAAAGGTTCGTATATACCTGAAAGTGATATAATTGTTTTAGCATCGGATGACTATACACAGCAAATACAGGATAGTATTCAGCTTGATTATGTGATGTTGCCGACGGTTGAGGGGGATAGTACTTTTATTCGAGCTACTTTTTATTTGTTGAATGGATCAAAACAGGTAGTGAATCTGCCGAAATATGTTTTTCGTCCCAATACGATTACGAAAGTGACGGCAACGATTGATCCGGATCAAGCCGGTGGTAATTGGAAAATGAATCTTAATTCTTTAATTACTGTGAATGTAGAGTGGAATGTAGATCAGCAGCCTCCAATAAAAATATAAAAAAACAAAACGCTTTGAAAAGAGGAGAATACATTTGATGATTGAATGTTTTAGAGGCTATTTTTAGGCACATTGATAGGGGAGTCTTTGTAATATTTTCATTAGAGCCAAATAATTAATGAGACATTATTTTTGGATTGGAATTTTGGGACTGCTGTTTGTTTCCTGTCTCAGGGAGGGGGAGAAAAACGATTGTTCGATTGAATTATTTTTCAATATGCAAGATGTCGCCTATACTTTTGCGGGTAGTGAAGTCGCCTATCAGCCTTACTATATTTTTACGGAACATTTAGATCTGTTCCTTTTTTCTGAAAGTCAGCTTTATGCTTCGAATCGTTATGATAATGAATATTGCCGTACTCATCCGACCATTCCGTTTTATGCAAATCAGAATCCGCAATTTTATTTATTTACAGCGAATCTTTCTGATCCAAAGATGCTGAATTATTCTTTTATTGACGGACAGTTGAATGCTGTATTTTCAATTTTGAATAATGAAGAGCCACCGGTATTATTGACTGCTGTTTCTCGATTTAAGAGTCAGTGTGATTCGATGTTGGTGAATTTAAGGATATTGACCTCACATCTTGAAATACAGTTGATTCATCCTCCCACTTGGATATATGGTTTTGATATGACTGTTACTAATATAGCAACTTCTATATCGGCTAATTTGAATTTAGAAGATACAACTCATATTTATAAACGCTTTTTAGTTAATCATCGGGGTGTAGAATCCTACACATTTGGAATGAATACTTTTCCTACCCATCCTAATGAAGCGGCTCTTTTGAAGATAGATTTGATCGGACTCAATGAGGTGTACCCGATTGCTGTCAATGATGAACGGCTTTACTTGCTGTCAGGGGTAATTGCCCGATTGAATATAAAATTTGAAAATGAAAACAAGATCACTATATCTGTGGAAATAGATGGAAAATGGGAGGTGGTGGACGGTGGACATATTATAATATAGAATATTTCAATAATAGGCATAAATGTAACATAAAGTTTAAATAAGTCGATCGACTTACTAATCAAGAGGGAAAAATAGAACGATGAATAATGTTATAAATAGATTACTGATAGAAAATTTGTGGGCTTTAATTAAAGAAGATAAGCCTGTATTTATTATGTTTTATGCAAAATGGTGTCCCCATTGCCGAAAGATGTTTCCGATTGTTGAAAAATTGGAAAATA
>JAVXFZ010000056.1:0-16629 GCA_036657595.1 Odoribacter sp.
ACTAAATAGTATATTTCAAATATAGAGTCACAACAAAAGAATAAGCTAATAGATTACTATGTTAGTTAACCATCAACAAAGATACAGATAGTATAAATCAAACTATACTCGTTCAAATTTCAACAAATACTTTTGTCACAATTGTCCATTTAAAATCCTTAAAAACTTATGAGCAAAACAACAATCCACTTTTTATTCTTACTACTTTATTCCTTTCTGCATTGCATCTAACGCCACATTCAATTTCAACACATTTACCCGATTAGCAGGTCCAAACAATCCCCATACAGCATTTTCCATTTGCTGATCGACAACAATCTTCACTTCATCTTCCGACATTCCTCGTGCGTCAGCGACCCGTTTGATCTGCACATAAGCCCCTGATTTTGATATTTCAGGATCCAGTCCGCTACCACTGGCAGTCACCATTTCAGCAGGTATATCCTCTCGTTTCAAGTAAGGATGTGCGATCAAAAAAGTATCAATACGAACTTCTACTTTCCTAAGATATTCCGGATCTGTAGCTCCCTTATTGCTACCGCCTGAAGCGGAAGCATCATAGCCGACACCGGCACACGAAGGACGTCCCCAAAAATAAATATCTTTTGTAAATGACTGTCCGACTCTAACAACTCCAACCACCCTACCATCTGACATTACGACTTCAGGATTTCCATTATTGGGACCTGCTATTTTGGCAAATCCCCAAAGAACAAATAGATAACATACACTGAAAAATAGACAAAACACCAATGTAAGCTTCAAAGATTTCAACAAATTCGATCTCATTATTATTCTATTTTAATAAATTACATAAATAAACGAATCAACATATCAATCAATTTAATTCCGATAAAAGGGGCAATTACACCTCCAACACCATAAATCAATAAATTCCGACGTAATAAAGCAGAAGCACCAATCGGTTTATAAGCAACTCCTTTCAATGCCAATGGTATCAAAAATGGAATAATCAATGCATTAAATATCACTGCTGACAAAATCGCACTTTCCGGACTATACAAATGCATCACGTTTAAAGCTCCTAACGTAGGAATAGACATCATAAATAAAGCAGGAACAATGGCAAAATACTTCGCCACATCATTGGCAATACTAAAAGTTGTCAAAGTACCTCGTGTCATTAACAGTTGCTTGCCAATTTCTACAATCTCTATCAACTTGGTCGGATCATTATCAAGGTCTACCATATTTCCAGCTTCTTTTGCCGCTTGCGTACCACTATTCATCGCAACTCCCACATCCGCTTGAGCCAATGCCGGTGCATCATTCGTACCGTCACCCATCATCGCCACTAATTTCCCATTTTGTTGTTCTTGACGGATATATTCCATTTTATCTTCAGGCTTCGCCTCTGCAATAAAATCGTCCACTCCTGCTTTTTGGGCAATATACTTAGCCGTCAACGGATTATCACCGGTGACCATAACAGTCTTCACCCCCATCTTCCGTAAACGTTCAAAACGTTCTTGCATTCCGGGTTTGATAATATCTTGTAATTCTATGACACCCACCACTTGTTCATTCAACGAAACGACTAATGGCGTACCTCCGTTATTTGAAATCAACAAAATAATCTCTTCACATTCCACAGGAAAAGTATATCCTCCATTTTCACAAATACGTCGAATAGCATCAAAAGCTCCCTTTCGAATGCGATTGCCATTCATAATGTCCACTCCCGAACATTTCGTTTCTGCTGTAAATCTAATCATTTTTGAACCCACAGTATTCAAATCCCGTATTCGAAATCCACGTTCACGTCCCAACTCCACAACAGATTTACCTTCCGGAGTTTCATCGGATAGAGATGCTAACAAACAAGTTTCAATAAAATCACGTTCATTCACACCGTTCACAGGATAAAAATTTGTCGCCTTTCGATTACCGATTGTAATTGTACCAGTTTTATCCAACAGTAAGGTATCAATATCACCCGCTGTTTCAACAGCCTTACCGGATTTAGTAATAACATTGGCACGCAATGCCCGATCCATCCCCGCAATACCAATTGCGGAGAGCAATCCTCCAATTGTCGTTGGAATTAAACATACAAATAAAGATACCAAAGCTGCTACCGAGAGAGCAGTCCCCGAATAATCCGCAAATGGCTTCAAACTTATACATACGATCACAAACACCAACGTAAACGCTGCCAATAAAATAGTCAAAGCTATTTCATTGGGCGTTTTCTGACGGGAAGCACCTTCTACAAGCGCAATCATTTTATCCAAAAAAGATTCCCCCGGCTGAATGGTCACCTGCACCAAAATACGATCGGACAACACCTTAGTACCACCCGTTACAGAACTTTTATCTCCACCTGCTTCACGAATCACCGGAGCACTCTCACCCGTAATCGCACTTTCATCAATGGAAGCAAGTCCTTCAATGATCTCTCCATCCGATGGGATCACATCCCCCACCAAACATTCAAAGATATCCCCTTTCTTCAATTGGTTACTACTAACCATTTGAATTGTTCCATTTATTAATAATCGAGCAGGAGTTTCCTCTCGAGTCTTTCGTAGACTATCCGCTTGCGCCTTACCACGAGCTTCCGCTATTGCCTCAGCGAAATTGGCAAATAACAAAGTAACAAACAACACCAGAAACACAATCACATTATATCCCAACGCCCCCTGTGTTGTATCTCCTGTGACCGCAATAGAAAGCGAAACAAACAACATCACAAGCGTCGCAATCTCTACTGTAAACATAATGGGATTCCTAAACATCGTCCGTGGATTCAATTTAACGAACGATTGTTTTAAACTTTCCAGCACTAACTTTCTTGGAAACAAAGAAGTTGATTGATTTGATTTCATTTTCTTTATTTTTTTGTTGAATCATAAAAATTGACCACCAACGATCAATAGAATCATTCACCTAAAACAATTAACAACATTTACAAACTAAAATATTCAGCTATCGGTCCTAATGTCAAAGCCGGAAAAAATGCTAAAGCAGCTACAATTAAAATGACGGCAAACGTCATTACAGCAAACGTCCCTGTATCAGTTTTCAATGTTCCGGCACTCTCCGGAATAAACTTCTTAGAAGCCAACAAGCCGGCAATAGCAACCTGTCCGATAATGGGCAAATAGCGTCCTAAAAGCAAAACGATGCCACAAGTAAAATTCCAAAAATAGGTCTGATCGCCCAATCCTTCAAAGCCGGAACCATTATTAGCAGCCGAAGAGGTATATTCATAAAGCATTTCACTAAAACCGTGAAACGATGAATTATTTAACCAACCTAATTCCGGATTATTTGCCATCAACCAAGCTGCCAAAGCTGTCCCTACTAAAATAATAAATGGGTGTGCCAATGCGACAATCGAAGCAATCTTCATTTCACGAGCCTCCACCTTCTTACCTAAAAATTCCGGTGTACGTCCCACCATCAAACCACTGATAAACACTGTGATAATAATGAAAATATAATAGTTCATAAAACCGACACCCACTCCTCCGAACCAACAATTAATCATCATATTCAGCATCGAAAACATACCGGACAACGGCATCATACTATCGTGCATACCATTCACAGAACCATTAGAAGTCGCTGTCGTCGTTTGACTCCAAAGAGCAGTTCCTGCCGCACCAATGCGCATTTCTTTACCTTCCATTGAACCGATATTTTGAGAAACACCCAATTCTGTAATTCTCGGATTTCCATTCATCTCAAAATAATGGGCACAACCGACACTGACTAAATACCCCACTAACATTACTCCAAAAATAGTATAAGCCAATTTTTTCTTTTGAATATAAAAACCAAAAGCAAACACCATTGACATCGGAATAATTAAAATAGACCAACATTCCAACATATTAGTTAGAAAAGTCGGATTCTCCAATGGATGTGAAGCGTTTGCACCAAAATATCCACCACCATTCGTTCCCAATTGCTTAATCGAAACGATAGCTGCTGTCGGTCCTTGTGAAACAGTTTGCAACTCCCCTTCTACTGTCGTCAACTCCATTTTACCGTCAAAATTCATAGGAACCCCCTGAAGGATAAGCAGAAAACCGACAAGTAAAGACAGCGGTAACAAAATACGAGTGCAACTCTTAACCAAAAACACCCAAAAATTACCAATCGTCTGAGTTGTTTTCACTGCCATACTCTTAAATATACCAGCCAATGCAGCCATTCCAGTGGCAGCCGTTATAAACTGAAAAAGCATCACTACAAACAATTGAGTGAAATAAGTCAATCCCGACTCTCCGCTATAATGCTGCAAATTACAATTCACCATAAAACTAATACAAGTATTAAAAGCCAAATCCGGTGATTGTCCAGCATTCCCATCCGGATTTAACGGCAACCATCCTTGACATACCAACAAAACCATTCCCCAGAAAAACCAAAATAAATTAATCGTCAACAAAGCAGTCAGAAACTTTTTCCAATTCATTTCTTCATCGGGATCAATCCCGCATACCTTATAAATCCTTTTTTCAATGGGAAACATAAAATCAGACCACGTCCGTTCTCCTTTATAAATTTTTGCAATATAACGCCCCAGTGGATAAGCCACCACCACCATCGCTATGATCTGCAAAACACTTCCTAAAATCTCTGTATTCATCTTTTCTTCCTAATAAGATACATTACTTTTCAATTAGAATTTCTCCGGATTTATCAGCACATACACGATATACCCCAATACCATTAAACTCAAAATAAATAATACGGTATACATTGTTTTATCTCCTTTTTAAATTTTTTCAAACCAATAGATACATTTAAAAAAAAACCAATAGAAAAGTCCACCTATGCTGCAAAGAAATAAAAATGATAAAAATTCCATAATCAAACTTTTTTAAATGATTAACTCTTATACCATATTATACCAAAGTCGTGCCGTAGTCAAATACAACACATTTAATCACCTATATATAAAAACTTTACATATTCATATACTAAAACAAAAGAAACAGAGACCCTACCAAAATGGTAAGATCTCTGTTAAAATGAAAAATAAACAAATCTTTCAGTAGTGCTCTATTTATTTAATCTTATACTCCTCTATTTTTCGATAAAGTGTAGTTAAACCAATGTGCATCAATTTCGCTGCTTCCGTCTTATTTCCACCGGTATGTCGCAGCACCTTCTGAATATGCATTTTCTCTATATAAGCCAAATCAAAATCAGAAAACACCCGCTCGCCACCATCTTCCATCGCATATTGCTGAATCTCAAAAGGTAAATCGGTAATCCCCAAATACCCCCCATCGGCAATAATCATACTACGCTCAATGGCATTCTTCAATTCACGCACATTTCCTTTCCAAACATAACATTTCAATGCATCCACATATTCAGCAGTCAAATCTATAATATGCTTTCCGATTATCGGCTCAAACATTTTCACAAACGAACGGGCATACAATTCAATATCCCCCGTACGTTCCCGCAAAGGAGGCAATTGAATACGAAACACAGACAAGCGATAATATAAATCTTCTCTAAAATTTCCGGCTTCAATTTCTTTCTGTAAATCACGATTTGTTGCTGCAATCACCCGTACATTCACCTTGATAGGCTTTGTATCTCCCACTTTAATAAATTCCCCATTCTCCAATACCCTCAACAATTTCGCCTGTAAATCAAAAGGCATCTCTCCGATCTCATCCAAAAAAAACGTTCCCTTGTCAGCTTCCTCAAATAGCCCTTTTTTATCTTTTATTGCTCCCGTAAAAGCTCCGGCTTTATGACCAAACATCTCACTTTCCAACAACTCCTTACTAAAAGAAGAACAATTGACAGCCACAAAAGGCTTATGAACGCGATTACTATTTTGATGAATAGCTTGAGCAAACACTTCTTTACCCGTTCCTGTTTCACCGGTCAATAACACCGGAATATCCGTCATAGATACTTTTTGAGCCAACTCAATAGCATTCCGAATAGGCTTTGATTTCCCCCAAATACTTTCAAATGAATATTTTTGTTCCACTTGTTTCTCCAGCAGCTTCAAGCGTTTCCCCATATCAACTTTTTCAACTGCACGACTCAACAAAGGAATAATTTTATTATTGTCATCTCCTTTGGTGATATAATCAAAAGCACCATTTTTTATAGCCTGCACCCCATCAGGAATATTACCGTGAGCTGTCAATAAAATAACTTCACACAATGGCTTTATCCGCTTAATCTCGACCACCAACTCCACCCCACTACCATCCGGCAAGCGCACATCGCAAAGCACCACATCCGGATCAGACAACTCTAACTGCTTTAACCCCGTCTTACAGGCATCCGCTTGAATCACCTCATATCCTTCCAACCCGATAATCCTTGCCAAAAGTCCCCGAAGCTGATCCTCGTCATCTATAATTAATATCTTACTCATTTTAAAATCCCTCAAACTTAATGATGAATTTGTAATGCCTCTATAACCTCTTTTACCCGATCGGCAGAAGTCATCTCACGTCCATATTCCTCAATTCGGACAGTTCCCCCCATAGACACTCGACTATTGCGATAAAGCATATCACTTTCTTTTGCCACACGTGCTGAAAAATGAAATTCAGCAGCTCCCGTTTCCTCTGCAATCCGACATATATTAGCAGCATTCACTCCACAACCCGGCATAATAATCACCCCTTGCGAACGCTCCACCAACTGTTTTAAAAGGACACACCCATCTTCGGCTGTAACACATTGTCCCGATGTCAAAATCCGATCACATCCCAACGCCTCTATCGCTTCCAACGCCTCAAACGGATCATCACACATATCAAAAGCCCGATGAAAAGTCACCGACATCTTCCCCGCCGCTTTCATCATTTCGTGCATCAATCCAATATCCACTTTCCCATTCGGTGTCAGACAACCAACCACCACTCCATCCACTCCCAAGTGTCGTGCCGTAGCTATATCCCGCAACATCACTTCCCGTTCCATCGGAGTATAAAGGAAATCCCCACCTCGCGGACGAATAATAATATGCAAACGTATTGAAAGCAACTCACGTGCCAAAGCTATTTCTCCATACGAAGGAGTCGTTCCCCCCTCCGGCATACCTGCACAAAGCTCTATTCGATCTGCTCCGCCCCGCGCTGCCTCTACGGCACTCTCTACCGAATTTGCACAAATCTCTATCTGAAATTCATCTCTTTTCATCGTTGAATCTTTCTATTAAATCCCACTGATCGTTAACTCCACCACATAATCCACCTCCGTCGGCACAACGCCCAATTCCAACACAACGCCTGCCTTATCCTGTTTGAATTTCACCGGAGTCTTATCCTTATATACAACAGCACGCTGAACCTTTCCGGCAGTCAGCGGTAAAAATAAACCTTTATCCGGAAGATTCAAGATATGTACATACAACTTATCTCCCCGACGAGTGGTTACACCCCAATCTCTCGGACTAATCTCACCACCCCGTGTACCATAAATCGTTTCACCATACACCTTCATCCAACCACCCATAGCCTTCAGACGCTCCACTGCCACAGCCGGCAACTCACCGTTGGGCTGCGGTCCGATATTCATCAACAGATTCGCATTCCGTCCGGCAGCTTTTACCAAATAATGAATCAATGTTTTCTCCGATTTATAATTTTGATCAACAATCTTATACCCCCACATTCCGTTCATCGTTTCACAAGTTTCCAATGGCAAGCGACTAACATCCTGTCCCGACAATCCGGCGGTATTCTCTCCCGGCAGATCCCGTTCAAAAATTTGTATATCCTCACCGGCAAACGGCACTTGATGGTGATTGTTACCCACCAAACAAGAAGGCTGCAAACGATGGATCATTGCATACTGCTCCGGCAACTGCCAATCGAAACTCGGATTCTCATCCTGATCCCACCATCCGTCAAACCACATCGCCCCAATCGGACCATAATTAGTCAGCAACTCCGTAATCTGATTATTCATAAACTTATAATAATCCTTCCATTCTCCGTGTGTCGTACGCCCTGTTCCACGTCCCGTTCTTCCAATGGGATAATAATCATCCCGATACCAATCCAAATGCGAATAATACAAATGCAACCGTATCCCCTGCTTGTGACACTCATCCGCCAATTCCTTCAATATATCCCGCTGAAAAGGAGTAGCCTTCACAATATTATAATCCGAATACTTTGAATCAAACATTGAAAAACCATCGTGATGGCGCGTCGTGATACAAATATATTTCGCCCCCGAAGCCTTGATAGCCTCTACCCACTTCGCTGCGCTAAACTGTGAAGGATAAAATCCGGATGCCAACTTCCGATACTCATCACGATTCAAATTCTGATTTGTCATCACCCATTCTCCTTGTGCCAGCATACTATATATTCCCCAGTGAAGAAAAATACCAAATTTATTATCCTGAAACTCTTTCCGAGCCTGAACACTCTCTACGGAAGGTACATACGGTTGTTGTGCCCAAGCAATCAGGCAAAAAGTTAAAAATAAAAACACAGCAATACTTTTTTTCATCGTTCCATTAAATTAAATAAACATTTATTATTTCACCCTAAAATCCAACATTTCTTTCCCGTTCAGGCACACCTGAATCCGATCGTCCGGCTTTAAGCCACGATAACGGAACATCCCTCCACAAAACAGAAAATCGCCAATCTTCATTGTATGAAAATCTGATGATAACGCTACCAATCGTTCTATTCCGACAGCCTGTCCTTCTCTGCTTCCCTCATACACCTTCACGCCGTTTACACTCATCACATACACAGCCTCCCTACAATCCGCGACAGACACTAATCCGCTCATCGCTGCCGAACAATCAAAAGAAGATGCCATCCCAATAGGCAAGCCTTTTCCCCTCAACTCCTCTTCAAAACTATCCCCATAAAAACGAACTCCTACGCCCATTTCTTCAAAATAACGACCCGCAAAACGTTCACCCACACTTTTCCCCAATTTGCAAATTCTGACCAACAACTGCGGCACACAACTCACCTCACGGCTAAACTCAGGAATATAAAAATCTCCATTATTCCGCAAAAGCACATCATCGCCTACCGGAACAATAGCCACCTCTTTCTCCCGATTATATTCCGCACACAATATCTTCATACATCAAATAACATTAAACACCAAACTTTCAAGCCTCCGCTTGGGGACGTGATGCACCCCTTCTGCATCCCGCCAATATTTATAATCCTCCCGCCTCATCTCCTCAATCACCACCTTTTCTTTGGGCTTCCCCAATGCCATCACATACATAATCTTCATATACTCCGGCAAATCCAACACCCTGCGCAAAGCCTCATTTTTAAACGATTTAATTATACAACCGCCATACCCTTTCTCCACAGCTCCCAGCAAAATAGATTGTGCCTGTATCCCATCATCACACAGACAATGTTCTACAATCCGTGTGTCCAACAATTGAACCAAATAAGCCACCGGACGTTCGCCCACCATCGGACCATCCCAATTCGTCAGATAACCTGCCCACGTCAGACAGGGAAAAACCTCCGCACATTTCTCCACACTATGAATCACGCTATATCGCAACGGTTGAGCGTTCCGTCCTGAAGCACACCAACGTGTCAACTCCACCAATTCCATCAACTCCTCCAACGGAATCCGCACCTCTTCATAAAAACGACGATAACTGCGATTCTTGAGCAATAAATCCTTTAACATCATATTTCCCCTTTAAATGATTAATAATCCCTTTAAGGGAGGTCTACACATTCTACACAAAACACCCCCCTCACACACATCAAATATAGATTTTAATTGTAATTTTGTTGCACTCCTTCTTCAAGAAGGATGACTCAACAAAATTAGTAACAAAATGCAATAAGTAAAAATAACCCTTTACTTTTTATCATTTACTCTTAACTTTATCTCTATGGCATCTTTCCTTCAACTCCTTGCAAAAGATATTATCAACAAATACGGAACAGAATTCAGTCATCTCACGATTCTATTCCCCAACAAACGGGCAGGCTTATTTTTAGCAGAAGAACTCTCCAAACAAATCGAAAAACCGGTTTGGATGCCGGAAATCCTAACCCTAAGCGAATACCTCGAAAAATATACCGGCTTAAAAAAAGCCGACAATCTATCCTTAGTAATTAAACTCTACAAATCATACATCCAAGTCTCCGGTTCATCTGAAAAATTCGAAGACTTCTATTTCTGGGGAAATATGCTCCTCAGCGACTTTGACGACATTGATAAATACCTCGCCGATGCTGCTGACCTATTTTCCAACCTGATAGCCCTAAAAAAACTCGAAGTCAGTTTTCCCTACCTCACCGATGAACAGATAGCCGCCATTCGGAAATTTTGGAATAGCTTCAATGTTGAAAAATTCAGTCACGAACAAGAAGAATTTTTGAAAGTATGGGATCAACTCGGTGCCACCTATCAGAATTTCAAAAACAACTTATTCATCTCAGGCATCTCCTTTGAAGGAATGAATGAACGACAATTCTGTGAAAACATTGAACAATACGACCATCCAAAACACCTCCTATTTGCCGGATTCAATGCCCTGAATGCCTGTGAAAAACGAATTTTCTCCTACTATCGCGATCTGGACATCGCTTCTTTTTACTGGGATTATGACTCCTATTATACCACCAAAGAATACCAAGAAGCCGGACTTTATCTGCGTGAGAATCTTCGGAATTTCCCCAACGAACTGGGCATTGAACATTTCAACAACTTCCGCCACAACGGAAAAAAAATAGAATACATCGCCGTCCCTTCCTCCATTGGACAAGCAAAACTACTACCCAAACTCACCGAATCGCTTCAAGGCGATGAATTGCGACAAACAGCCATTGTGCTTTGCGATGAACAAATGCTGATCCCCGCAATGCATTCGATACCCGATTACATCTCCAAAATCAACATCACAATGGGCTATCCCGCCCACAATACTTCCATTGCATCCTTGATTTCCCTGCTTTGCGACTTAAAAAATTATGCAAAACACGAATCAACAGGCAACTATTATTACTACAAATCTGTCATCGCACTCCTCCATCACAAACTCATCAAAGAGCTTTGTCCGGAAGAAATCTACCAACTAATTAACCTCATCAACCAAAAGAACATCATCTACGTATCGGAAAAAAATTTACAATTCCACACACTGATCCAAACGATTTTTTCAGCTACCACTGAAAAAATCCCCACCTACCTAATGAACATTCTCAATCGGTTGACCCGCACAAGCCTACAAGAAAACAGCGACCCTATTGAAAAAGAATTTATTTTCTCCATCTATACACAAATACAAAACCTACAAAACACCTTTGAAGAAGAAGGCATCGAACCGGAAGAAAAACTATACATACAAATCATTCAAAAAATGATCGACAGCATCAGCATCCCATTCTCCGGCGAACCTCTCGAAGGACTTCAACTGATGGGATTAATGGAAACCCGTATGTTAGATTTCAAAAACCTAATCATCCTATCTGCCAATGAAGGTATTCTGCCCAAAACGACACTACCCGCCTCCTTCATTCCCTACAACTTGCGTCTGGGCTTTCGTCTACCAACACCCGAACACCAAGATTCCGTCTTTGCCTACTACTTCTATCGTCTGCTGCAACGCTCAAAAAATATTAAAATACTATACACCTCAGGAGTCAAAGGAATGAATGGAAGTGAAATGAGCCGTTTCCTTTACCAAATCAAATATGAATCCGGACTAACGGTCAAAGAGAGCAACTTCCAAAATCGCATCTCCACACAAACGCCCCAAAGCATCATCCTCCCCAAAGACAAGGAAATTTTAGAAATACTGGACACCTACACACAATCTGATAAAAAGACTGTTTCACCTTCGGCATTAAACACCTATATCGAATGCCCGTTGAAATTCTACTTTAAATACATCGCGCACATCGAAGAAAAAGAAGAAATAGCCGAAGAACTCGACCATCGACTACTGGGCAACATCTTTCACGAATGCTCGCAATCCTTATACGCGACCATTCCCAACGGAAACATCACAACTGAAGCCATCGACCACCTCCTTCACAACAACGCGCTTTTAGATGAACACATCCGTACCTCCTACCTCAAAATCTACGATCTCAAAGTTTCCAATCTCATCGACAGCGGAAGTAACGATCTGATCCTAACGATTATCAAAAAATACATCCGTGAAATGTTCAGTTACGACAAAAAACTCTGTCCTTTCCGTATGTTAGCGATGGAAACCCGTTTTCATATCCCTATAAAAATCAATGATAACACCCGGCAAGTATTCATTGGCGGATACATCGACCGTGTCGATCAAAGTGAAAACGGCATCCGAGTGATTGATTACAAAACAGGAGCCGACACCACCCTTTTCAAAACCATCGACTCCGTATTCGATCCGGAAAATCCAACCCGCAACAAAGCCGCCTTCCAAACAATGCTCTACTGCCTAATGTACGACAACGTCCATCCGTCCGAACATCCTCTCATTCCCGGAATTTATAGTACAAAACTACTATTCGGGAAAGACTATAATTTCAGATTAAAATGTGACAAAGACTACATTTGCAACTTCCGACACTACCAACAAGAATTTGAAAACAACCTGACAACAATGCTCGAAAAACTATT
This sequence comes from Odoribacter sp., assembly GCA_036657595.1. Taxonomy (GTDB): domain Bacteria; phylum Bacteroidota; class Bacteroidia; order Bacteroidales; family Marinifilaceae; genus Odoribacter. The sequence continues at coordinate 12,595 of JAVXFZ010000056.1, forward strand.
CGACCCCCATCAAGCTTTCATACAAACTTCCCATACCAAAAAATGTCAGAAATGTAGCTATGCCGGCATTTGTCGCAGATAAAAAGCGACGAAATTCATAGCTTTAATAAATGTTTGATTTTTTCAAAAATATCGGTATTCTCATATATTCCGGTAAACCAGTCCGAACCCGGTCCGAAAGCATAAACAGGCACCATCACCCCGCTGTGATTTTCCGTTGAAAACTTTCCCACAATCTCCCCGCTTTCCAACGAACCTCCCACCAACGTCAGACCACCCGTCTCGTGATCTGCCGTGACAACCACCAACGTTTCTCCATCCGCTGCCGCCCATTCAAAAACCTGCCCGACCACCCGATCAAAATCCAATGCTTCCTCCATCATCGCCTCCAAACTATTAGAATGTCCACAATGATCTATTTGCGATCCTTCAATCATCAAAAAGAAACCTTTTTTATTCTGTGATAACAAACGCAATGCATTCATCGAACTCTGTGCCAACAAATCTTTTCGTACAGCCGATTGCGGTAAATTGTGTTTTTCCCACACCGCTAACACTTTTCCCTCCTTAATGGTCTTCAACTCCTCCAAATTCAAAGGAAGTTGATACCCTTTCGCCTGCATCTCCTTGAAAATATTCCGTCCATCCGAACGTTCGTCAAAATGACATCTTCCACCACCGAAAATAAAATCAACCCCACAATCCACATAATCGGAAATAATAGCATCCGCCTGACTTCTATCAACATTATGCGCACAGAAAGCCGCAGGGGTAGCATCATTTAACTCACAGGTAACCACTATTCCCGTCGATTTTTGCCGAGCCGCCGACAAATCAACCAATGACTTCAACGGCTTACCGTCCGGATCCACTCCCACCGAATGATAACGTGTTTTATGTCCTGTCGCCAAAGCTGTCCCCGCCGCTCCCGAATCCGTAATCATTCTATCAAAACAATAAGTCTTTGCCAATCCCACTGCCTGACAACTCTCCAAATTCAACTCACCTTTGTTCACCGCCCAAGCGGAATACATCGCTGACAGACTCATTCCATCCCCCACCATCAATACCACATTCTTAATCTTACCATTCTTTGAAGCTTTCACCTGCTTCACCACACTGCTCTCTTTCCTGACAACCGTAATTTCTTGATCTTTTCCTTGAGAAAAAACAGTAGACGCACTGCATAAAAAACAGCAAACAACTAAAACTAAAAACTTATTCATACTTTTTAATCCTATTATTTAATAAAGTCATAAAACAAATAAATTTAAAACAATTCTACAAATATAACCAAATTATTGATTTCAAAATCATTAAAATAATGGTAACTTTGCGAATCGGCATTTAGGTCATTTGACTTATTTATTGCTTTTATCACTTACAATAAAGTCAACTATTAACAACTTTAAAAGTTTGCAATATATTTATTAATACCACCGAATACCGATTATTTAGATATAAAAATTAAGAATGATTATGATGAAAAAAGTATTAATTACCTTGGGCATTATCATTGTCCTCCTGATCGCAACACTTCTAATTCTCCCGACCTTTTTCAAGGGCGATATCCTACGGATCATTCAAAACCAATCCTCTCGCTACATAAAAGCAGAACTAAAGATCGAAGATATGAGCCTTAGTATGTTCAAAAGTTTCCCCGATCTGAATATAAGCTTAACAAACATCTCTATCACCGGACAAAATGAATTTGCAGGAGACACCATCGTTTATGTACCTTTATTCGAGGCATCTGTAAATTTAAAATCCCTATTCTCCGGAAACGAACTTCTGATTAACCGTATTCTAATACAAGACACTCGTCTAATAGCCGCCGTCGATACTTCCGGCAATCAAAACTGGAATATATTAATCGCCGACGATTCAACCGCTCAAGAAACAGCCACTCCCACGCCGGACACACAAGCGACAGAAAAAGGACTACGTTTCAATGACCTATCAATCGAAAATCTATACATTGCCTACAACGACTTCAAAAGCTCCACCTATGCCAGCATTGCTGATATAGACCTGAAACTGAAGGGAAATTTGTCAGAAAAAAACACCTTAATCAACGTATTGCTCTCCTTAAACAACATCTCCCTCCGTCAGCAAAACAGCGTATGGATCAACCAAACAAACTTAAATTGGCAAGCAGAAATAGCAGCAAATCTGCAAGACCAAATCTTTGACATCAAGAAAAACAACCTCTTGATCAATGACCTGCAACTCGATCTAACGGGAAATGTCGCTATCAAAGACGACAAATACAAACTGGACTTACAACTAAACGCCCCGGATACCAAATTTGAAAGCCTATTGGCATTAGTCCCTAAAACATTTCAACACTACATCGAAGGTCTAAAAGCCAACGGTGATTTCAAACTCAATGCAACAGCCAAAGGAGAATACTACGAAAACCATTTACCGGCTTTCCAAATGAACCTATTGGTCAATGATGCTTCCGTCCAATACACCAAACTACCGGAATCCATCCAAAAAATCAATATCGACCTCCACATCAACAACCCGGGAGGTTCGACCGATTCCACCTCTATCAACTTGAAAAAAATGTCTTTCAATATAGCGGGCAATCCATTCAATATGTTCTTAACTATTGTAAACCCCAATGATCCGCTACTCCAAGGAGGAGCTGTCGGCGTTATCAATTTCGCAAGTTTAAAGAAAGCACTCCCGCTAAAGGACATCACTTTACAGGGAATCATTACCACCGATGTCACTTTTAACGGCAAATACCAATACATAGAAAAAGAAGAATACGAGAAATTTATTGCCAAAGGAAACATCCTTTTCAAAGACATCCTTTTTGTCAATACAGATTTTCCACAAGGCATCTCCATCCCACAAGGTAGCATTGTCATCACTCCTGCCCGCCTGAACCTAAATAAATTACAGGCACAGATCTATTCTTCCGACTTTATGCTTCAAGGCTATATTTCCAACTATTTACCCTATTTCTTTAAAAATGCTATCTTAAAAGGAAATTTCTCCCTGACCTCCAAACAGATCAATTTAAATGAATTTATAATAGCACAAACGCAAACGGCAAAAAAAGACACCACCGCAACAAAAACCGACAGCCTTGCCAACCAACAAACGGCAAACGGCAAACCCAGTGCGGCTGAAGGCGTTTTAGAAATGCCCAAAAATATAGACATACAATTCTCTACCAACATAGGAAACATCCTATTCGACCAACTGAAAATCAATAAAGTACAGGGAAACATCAGCCTCAAAAATGCAGTTGCCACCCTTCAAAATCTAAGTATGAATTTATTGAATGGAACACTGGTACTAAACGGAAAATACAGCACTGCCGATCCCAAAACTCCTACGGTAGACTTTAACTTAAACGCATCAGAATTTGACATCAACGCAACATACCATTCATTCAGCTTCATCAAAAAGAGCATTCCCATCGTAATGGACTGCAATGGTAAAATATCCGCAGCAATGAAATTTTCTGCCATTTTGGACAAAGAAATGAGCCCAATAATGAATACAGCCAACGGACAAGGTTTTATAGAATCCAAAGGTATTATGATCAACGACAACCCGGCGATGAACCAATTGGCAGGCATATTAAAAAATGAAGAACTGAGCCGTTTAAGCATCAGTCAACTGAAAATCAACTTCAAACTTGAAAACGGAAATATCACTGTCGAACCTTTTAAAACAACCTTAGCCGGAAACCCAATAACCATTTATGGCAACCAATCCGTCGATGGAAAATTGGACTATACCCTATCCATCAATGTCAACCGGAAAGTATTCGGAAAAGACATCAATAACTTACTAAAATCAATACCCGGTTCCTCAAACATAGAAAATCTGGATATTGATGTCAAAGTGAACGGTACACTTACCGACCCAAGCATCAAACCGGACTTATCAAAAGCAATCAAAGCCGTAACAAAAGCTGCCGAAAAAGAACTGAAAGGTAAAGTACTGAAAGGATTAGAGGGATTATTCAAAAAGAAATAGAACACTACATAAACGTATGATACAAAAAAA
>JAVXFZ010000057.1:0-16581 GCA_036657595.1 Odoribacter sp.
TGCCAGCAACAAGTGAATGTGGAGATGCAGACTGAACACCAGAGCGATAAGACTTCCGAGTGGGAAATCGTCATTGATAAACCGGTATTTTCTTCTGTTGATCCTGAGGTTGAAAAAAGCTGTATTTCTTTTAATGAGACGGTGACAGCTTTATTGCTTCCTTTTCAGGATAGTGTTAAGGCACAGGCTAAAGAATATGTTAAATTGTGCGTTGAGGCTGGTGATGAACCTGTTGGTCCTTATCAGTTGATGGTCGAAGACAGTGTTTTTATGGCAAATGCACAATATATCAGTATTCGGTTGCGGATCTATTCCTTCACAGGAGGAGCTCACGGTATGACTACTTTTAAATCACTGAATTATGATGTGAAAAATCAAAAGTATTTGACTCAGGAAGAGATTTTTGATTTTGGTAAAATAGCAGAAATTAATGAACAATTAAAAGCTAATTTTCATAATCCGGACAATTGTTTTACAGAAATGCCCACTTTGGAAGGCGTGAGCGTGGTGAATTTCTCTACTACTGCGGTGGATTTTACTTATGAACAATATTTGCTTGGAGCATACGCTTGTGGAGTTGCTGAGATTTCCGTTCCTCGTGTTGCACTGAAAGATATGTTGCTTCTTAAATAAGCTAAAAGCGAATAAATTTTGAAATAAATCGTGTAGATCTGAGGATTTACACGATTTATTTGTTGAAAAGAGAAATGGTTTAATGTTTATTTCCGATTTTGCTGACCATAGCTACATCCAATCCCTTCCTTCCGTATTTTTCCCCAGATACCTATTTTTAAGTGTTTTATAGTTAATATAATCCAATATAGTTCAAATTATATTAACTGTGGTTGCTTTGGGAATATTCTTGCCAACTTGTTTTATACTGATTGCGTACATATTGACAGAATTTGAATGTAAGTACATCGTTTTATAAATTTTAGGTTGTATTTATGTTTTTCTAATCATTTTGAAATGAATGATTTTAGAGGTTGAAATATGACAATGATGCTTGAATGTTATTTATTGAGAGAGTAGAAAATAGATACCCTAAAAAATAGATATATGATGAAGTCACTATTATTCGTGTTATTCCTTTCCTTGTTCTCTTTTCAGCTTAAAGCACAGGGGCAGATCGCATCCGATTGGACAGGGAATCAGCGGGCTATCGGGATTCATACCAACGTTTTGTATTGGGGAGCACTGACGCCTAATCTTGGTGTAGAAATGCCTCTGGCACGCCAATGGAGCCTTGATGTAACCGGAATGTATGCTCATTGGGATTTCCGGCAAAATAAAAAATACAGGGTTGGAGCGATTCAGCCGGAATTGCGTTGGTGGTGTTGTCAGACAATGACACGCCATTTTATCGGGCTGCATTTTCATTATGCCGCTTTTAATATCGGAGAAGAAAGATTCCGGCGGGATGGGCATTTGATTGGCGGTGGACTTTCTTATGGTTATGTATGGGTGGCTTCGTCGCGTTGGAATATTGATTTCAGTGCAGGCGTAGGATATGCCCGTATTGAATATGATAAATATGGACAGAAATGCGGATTGTTTTTGAGTAAAGAAAAACGGAATTATTGGGGTCCTACCCGTTTAGGGGTGACTTTTACGTATAAAATTCCTTATTAACCCGATTGATCGTAGAAGCCTTTTGTTTATCGGGATGTAAAAAAACGGGATGAAGGGAGTATACGGTCTATAAAAATAAAATGATAAACGTATGAAAACAAGCATAAATATAGCCTGGATGGCAATTATTTTACTGGTAGCAGGCTGTGCTGCCGGTAAATCGTTGGAGAAAGAGGGAATAGCAGCTATTGCCACCGGAAAGATTGAACCGGGGCAATTGGTGGAGAAGGATGGGAAGGTGGCGTTTAAATATGCGATGACTTTGCCACCGAAATCGGTGGGACGGGTGCAGACGTTGAAAATGACTCCGATCGTGGTATATGGCGATCAGCGCATCCCCTTGTCTTCATTTTATGTGCAGGGGCAGGGCGTGAAGCATACGCCTTTTCCTGTTGTTGCTTATCGTAAGCCGTTTGAAATAAGTCGTCGTTATAAGATGGATTGGAAACCGGGATTTGAAAATGCCCGGATTTATCTGCAAACGGAATTAAGCCGTTGTGGAAAAATAAAAGGAGCGAGTGAAGTTTTGATTTATTCGGCAGGGATACAAAAATCACCATCAACTGTTTCTCCAACGGTTCGAAAGGCTGATCTTACGGGTGAAATACGGGGTATTGTGATGTTCCAAGTATCCGACAATCAGATCATTTCGGGGCGTGATTATATGAAATACCTGCGTACGGATTTGGAGAAGGTGATGGCATATCCGGGAGCTGAAATTACTTCAATAGAGTTACTCGTGTCGTGTTCGCCGGAGGGTACAACTGTTTTCAATACTCGTCTGGGCGAGAATCGCTATCGTGTGGCACATCACTATTTCGGAGAACAGTTGGCATTGAATCGTTATGCCACTTGGACGAAAGCTTTGACTCAGCAGATTGTCGCAGAGAATTGGCAGGGGTTGTATGATTTGCTTGAAGATTCAAAAATTCCGGATCGTGAGCAGTTGATTATTCGTCTAAAAGCTCTGCTTGATCACCAACGTGAACAGTTGTTAGTGAGGGATATGAATCGTTATCCAATTATAAAACAACAATATTTACCTTCTTTGCGAAATGCCCAAATCATTATAAAATATAAAATGCCTTGGCACGAAATAAAACCGATGCAGCTTCCCGGCGTATGGTAGTACCGAGATGTAGGGTCGTGATTGCTTTGATGAGGGTGTGAGAAATCTATATCGTTCTAAATTTGAAGAAAATAAATTTGCTTTTTATTAAAGGATTGAGGTTGATATTTGAAAATAATCCTTATTTTTGTTGCAGTAATTAAGAATATTTCTTCAGGGCAGGGTGTAAATCCCTACCGGCGGTTATAGTCCGCGACTCTCCGATAGGAGACTGAACCGGTGTAATTCCGGTGCCGACGGTGATAGTCCGGATGATAGAAGAAATGGTACAGTTCATAGGTTTGAAAGACTGTCTTGTTTATGAATATGCCCTGAAGAGATTCAGGGCATATTTTGCGTATGAAAGATATTGAATATATGAATCGTGCCATTTTATTGGCAGAGAAAGGGCGAGGAGGAGTGAATCCGAACCCTCTGGTAGGTGCGCTTATTGTCAAAGAAGAGCGGATTATTGGGGAAGGTTGGCACGAGCGTTATGGTGGATTACACGCCGAGCGGAATGCTTTTGAGAATTGTCAGGAAGATCCGACGGGTGCGACGATGTATGTCACGTTGGAGCCTTGTTGTCATTATGGAAAAACACCACCTTGTACGGATGTGATCATAGAACATCGGATTGCCCGTGTGGTGATCGGTATTACGGATCCGAATCCTTTGGTGGCGGGGAGAGGTATAGAATGTTTGAAACGTGCCGGAATAGAAGTGAAGGTTGGAGTTGGGGAAAAGGATATACGGATGCAAAATAGAATATTTTTGAAATATATTACTACGAAGCGACCGTGGGTGATGATGAAAACAGCGATGACTTTGGATGGAAAAATAGCTACCACTACCGGTGATTCGAAATGGGTGACGGGGGTGAAAGCTCGGCATATTGTACACGAATTGAGAGCTTCCTGTATGAGTGTGATGGTGGGCATCGGTACGGTAGAGGCGGACAATCCCCAGTTGAACTGTCGTATCAAGGAATGTCTGCGCCAACCGTATAGAATTGTGGTGGATAGCCACGCCCGATTGTCACTTCGTACAAAATTGCTGAGTACTGCTTATGATTCTAAGATTTTACTTGCTTATACGAAAAAAGAGAATGCTTTTCTTTTCGAGGTATTGGAGGGATGTGGTGTGAAATCGATTAGGTGTAAGGAACGGGATGGACGTGTTGATATTGATGATTTGCTCGAGCAATTGGGAAAAATGAAGATTGATTCTGTACTTCTTGAAGGGGGAGGAACGTTGAATGCAACTTTTCTGGAAGGTGGATTTGTGGATGAGGTCTATGCTTTCATTGCGCCGAAACTGGTCGGTGGAAAAGAAGCGAAAACGCCGGTTGAGGGGAAGGGGATTGAAAAGATGAAGGAGGCTATTGTATTGCAAGAGGTGGAAACGATAATGGTGGGGAAAGATATACTGGTACACGGTTTTATTAGATAATACCCAAGTATTGCCGCTGCATAAAGTTAGAAATGCTTTATTTAAGAGAGTTTGTCATAGGGAGAAAGAGATCAATGAGTTAAATTAAGACGTGAATATGTTTACAGGGATCATAGAGGAAATAGGAAAAATTAGGGCAATTAAACGTGGAAATAGGAGTATCGTCTTAGAGGTGGAAGCAAAAAAAGTGTTGGAAGATACGCGGGTGGGAGATAGTATTGCAACGAATGGTGTGTGTTTGACGGTGACGGCGATGGGCGATTGTTTTTTTTCTGCCGATGTGATGCCGGAAACGATGTCGCGTTCTAATTTAGGAATTTTGAAACCGGGTGATGGGGTGAATTTGGAGAGGGCATTGTGTTTGAATAGCCGTTTAGGGGGGCATTTGGTTGCCGGACATATTGATGGAACGGGGCGAATTGTAGGAAGAACGCAGGATGAAAATGCTGTTTGGATTACGATTGCGACTGTTCCTGAAATATTACGTTATATGATTGAAAAAGGATCGGTAGCAATTGATGGTGTCAGTTTGACGATCGTTTATTGTGATGAACGGGTATTTAAAGTGTCAGTGATTCCGCATACACAGGAAGAGACGACGCTGATGAGAAAGCAGCCGGGAGAGGTGGTGAATTTAGAAAATGATATGATTGCCAAATATGTCGAGAAATTGATGGGGAAGGGGCAGAGAGGCAGTGGATTGAGTCTCGAATTTTTACAGGCAAATGGATTTTAGACAATGTCAATGAATTTAAGAATGTAAAGGATCTTATGGCAAGAGAGGGATTGGAATAATGAATGAATCAATGGATAAAAAGTATAAAACAAATAAAAAAATGGATGAATTTAAGTTTAGTACGATAGAGGAAGCTGTTGCCGACCTGCGGGCAGGGAAAATGATTATTGCTGTTGATGATCCCGATCGGGAAAATGAGGGGGATTTGATTTGTGCGGCTGAATATGCAACACTTGAAAATGTGAATTTTATGGCATCGTACGCGAAGGGATTGATTTGTATGCCTATGAGTAGGACTTTAACGGAAAAGTTAGGATTGGAACAAATGGTGGTCAATAATACAGATAATCATTGTACGGCATTTACTGTGTCTATCGACCATATATCTACTACAACAGGGATCTCTGCCTTAGAACGTTCTGTCACGGCTATGAAAAGTGTGGAAGAGGGGGCGAAACCGGCAGATTTCCGTCGTCCGGGGCATATGTTTCCGTTGGAGTCAAAAGCAGGTGGAGTATTGGAGCGGATGGGGCATACGGAAGCAACCGTTGATTTAATGCGCATTGCCGGTTTGAAAGAATGTGGTTTGTGTTGTGAGATTATGCGAGAAGATGGAACGATGATGCGAACGACTGAGATGATGAATTTCGCGCGGGAGCATCATCTGAATATGATTACTGTGGCGGATTTGATTGCTTATCGTCGTCGGACGGAAATATTGGTTGAGCGTGTAACCGAAGCGGAAATGCCTACTAAATATGGTATTTTTAAAGCTTATGGTTATGTGAACAAAATTAATGGGGAGCATCATATTGCTTTGGTGAAGGGAGATATTGCCAATGGTGAGCCTGTTTTGTGTCGGGTGCATTCCGAATGTTTGACGGGAGATGCGTTTGGCTCTTTGCGTTGCGATTGTGGTGAACAATTGGCAGAAGCTTTGCGGCGTATTGAGAAAAATGGTCGGGGAGTATTGCTTTATTTGCGGCAGGAAGGTCGAGGTATCGGCTTGATTAACAAATTGAAGGCTTATCATTTGCAGGATGGAGGAATGGATACGGTGGAAGCAAATTTGGCACTTGGATTTAAAGCCGATCTACGGGAATATGGTACGGGTGCTGAGATTTTAGCGGATCTTGGTGTGCAGAAAATGATTCTGATGACCAATAATCCATTAAAAATAAAGGGATTGGATGGTTTTGGATTGGAAGTTGTCGGACGAGAATCTATCGAGATGACTTGTAATGAAGAAAATGAGTTTTATATGTACACCAAATATAAAAAAATGGGGCATATTCTGCATATTCGAAACGATTGGAAAACAGAAAATCCTAAAAATAAAGAGTAGCTAATCATTCTTACCGGAATGATGGAGGTTTATTTTTGAAGCATCCACTTAAAGAATGATAGATAGGTAGAAATAAATAATAATGAATAGACGATGAATACATTAGAAGGAAAATTATTGGCAGAAGGGCAGCGCATCGGTATCGTTGCCGCCCGTTTTAATGAGTTTATAACTTCCAAATTGCTGAGTGGTGCCGTGGATGCTTTTGTGCGTCACGGAGGCGATGAGCAGAAAATTGATGTTGCTTGGGTCCCGGGAGCATTTGAAGCTCCTCTGATTGCCAAAAAAATGGTTGAAAGTGGAAAATATGATGCAGTTATTTGTTTGGGAGCTGTGATCCGTGGGGCTACGGCACATTTTGATATGGTGGCTAATGAGGCAACTAAGGGTATTGCCAATGTGGGATTGCAAACAGGTGTACCGGTGATCTTTGGAATATTGACAACCGATTCAATTGAACAGGCGGTAGAAAGAGCCGGAACGAAAGCCGGTAATAAGGGTTTTGAAGCTGTGATGACTGCTATTGAGATGATTAATCTGTTGAAACAGATTAAGAGTTAAGAATGGAAGGGCTGTAAATTAAACAATCCCGCAGAATTCAAACTCTGCGGGATTGTTTTTTGCTATGATCTTCGAATTTTATTTTTTCTTCTGATCTTTCAGACGTTGTTGTTGCATACGTTGCATATCTTCAAGACGTTTTTGGAAACCTGATTTTTTAGTCGGTTTACTCTTTGCCAGTTCGATTTGTTTCAATAATTTTTCGTCGTCAATGAAGCGACGGATGATCCAAGTTTGAATGATGGTGATCAACGTGGCTATAAAATAATAGTAACTTAAACCGGATGAGTAGCTGTTGAAGATGAATAAGAACATAATTGGCATAATGTACATCATTGTCTGCATTCCTTTCATTTGGTCGTTTTGAGGCTGATTTTTATTATTCATAATCATATAAATAATATTGGTTGCCGTCATTAACAAACAGAATAGACTGACGTGATTACCATAGAAGGGAATCGTGAAAGGTAGAGTGGCGATAGAATCATAAGAGGCAAGGTCGGTTGCCCAAAGGAAACTTTGTTGCCGCAATTCAATAGCCCCCGGAAAGAAGTAGAAAAGAGCTACCAAAATAGGCATTTGCACTAACATTGGTAAGCATCCACCCATCGGATTGACACCTGCCTGTTTGTAGAGTTTCATCGTAGCCTGTTGCCGTTCCAGAGCTTTGTCTGCCGGGAATTTTTTTGTGATCTCATCTATCTGTGGCTTCAATACTCGCATACGAGCTTGCGATAAATAGGATTTATAGGTTAACGGGAATAGAATGATCTTGATGAACAGGGTTAATAATAAGATGATAATTCCATAATTTAATGTGGTGTTATTCTCTAAAAAATGAAAAATAGGAATAACAAAATATTTATTAAACCAAGAAATCCATTTCCATCCCATATCGACTAAGTCCGGAAGATCTATGTTTTCTCCATAAGCTTTCAGTACGGAATAAGAATTGGGGCCAAAGAAGAATTTCATATTATATTGCTCGTTGGCTTTTCCATTATAGGGTAATGGAATTTCAGTGAATGCCTCTTTTAGATAGCCCGGTTGGGTACTCATTTTAGAGTCGAGCGTTACGCCGCTGAAAGGCTTTTCTGTGATGAGTATGGAGGAAAAGAATTGCTGTTTGAAAGCTACCCACTGTACCTTTGTCGGTAATGTTTCCTTTTCATCGGAAGTCAGCGATATGTTTTCTACGTTGTCCTCAAAGAATTTGTAATATATGCCGGTGTAACGGTTTTCAAAATCTTTACTTTTTTCAAGTTGAGGCATATTTACACCCCAAAATAAAGTTAGAAATGAAGAATTAGAGGCGATGACGTCACCCATATTGTGGGTGGTGATGCTGAAGTCTGTTGAGTAACTGCCTGGAGCTAATTTATAAGTGTATTCAATATATTTGGTGCTATCAACATACAGGCGCATAGAAAGCCCCTGTTCCTGATCTTTAGCATTCAGTGTGTTTTCTGTCGTATTCGGTACAAATAAAAACTTTTCGGTATTGATTTGTTGATTGCGGGCATAGAAATTCATTCCGAAAATCGACTCTCCTTTTTTCCATAAAACCAAGGGTAATGAATCGTGTGTCTTATATTCTTTCAGGTCAACATATACAATCTGTCCGCCTAACGTACTGATGTGTAATACAACTTTATCATTCTCGAGGGTGATGATTTTGTCTTCCAGACCTTGTTGCATAAACACCGAATCACCTCTCACTTGTGTAGAATCATTCACGTTGTTCGCCTCTTCAATATATTGCTTTTCTTGAGCGGCGGCTTGTTCCATTTTGCGGGCTTCAACTTTTGTTATTGAATCTTGCCTTTGCATTTCTCGCACTTGTGCTTCATCCGGACGGGTGAAGTAGGAAAAACCGATCAGAATAAGAAATATAACAACTAAACCAATGATTGTATTTTTATCCATAATGTAATAAGTCTAAAGTATTATAATGTCAATGTGTTATAATGTTTAAAGAGAACGATAAAAAATGAAATGAACCCGTGGGGATCTCTTCAGTGTTTTTAACATTTATGACAAACAGGCTTTGATAAACGCAACAAATAGCGGGTGAGGCTTAATCACAGAACTCTTGTATTCTGGATGAAATTGTACGCCTACAAACCATTTATGCGATGGGATTTCAATGATTTCTGTCAATCCGCTTTCGGGGTTGACTCCTGTTGTGATCATACCTGCTTTTTCAAAATCTTCCCGGAAACGACTATTAAATTCATACCGATGGCGGTGTCTTTCCTGTATGTCTTTTCGTTGATATGCTGCAAATGCTTTTGAATTTTCCTTTAATTCACATTTGTAGGCACCGAGTCGCATTGTTCCGCCTTTTTCCGTTACACCGATTTGTGAATCCATTAGGTCAATGACCGGATATTGTGTTTTTGCAGCCATTTCTGTTGAATCAGCACCTTCTAATTTTAGTACATTTCGAGCAAATTCAATAACAGCCATTTGCATCCCTAAGCAAATACCAAAGAAAGGAATATTGTTGGTCCGCGCATATTCAATAGCAATGAGTTTGCCCTCAATGCCTCTATGTCCAAATCCGGGTGCAACTAAGATGCCGTGGAGATTTTTTAGATATTCATTGGCATTATCGGCAGTTAAGTCTTCGCTGTGTATCCATACAATATTCACCTTACAGTCGTTCTCTGCTCCGGCGTGGATAAATGCTTCGACAATGGATTTGTAGGCATCGTGTAGCTCGACATATTTACCTACTAATCCTATTTTGACTTCTTTGCTGTAATTTTTTAATTTATAGAGGAATTTTTTCCAAGAATCAAGATCCGGCTCGCTATTTAAGGGTAATCCTAATTGTTCCAATACTACTTCATCTAATTTTTCCTCTCTCATTTTGATCGGTACTTCGTAGATGGTGGGTACATCAATTGATTGAACAACCGCTTTGGGTGCGACATTACAGAATAAGGCAACTTTGCTTTTTAATTCAGCATTGAGCTGATGTTCTGTACGCAACACTAATACGTCCGGTTGTAAGCCACTTTCCAGTAAAGCTTTTACGGAATGCTGTGTCGGTTTTGTCTTTAGCTCGCCAGTGGCGGATAGGTAGGGAACAAGGGTTAAATGGATCAGTACTGATTTTTCTCCCAATTCCCACCTTAATTGGCGAACTGCTTCAATGAAAGGAAGAGATTCTATATCTCCGACCGTTCCGCCAATTTCGGTGATGACAACATCATATTCTCCTTTGTTTCCGAGCAGTTTTATATTACGTTTGATTTCATCAGTAATATGAGGTACGATTTGCACTGTTTTTCCTAAATAATCTCCACGACGTTCTTTATTGATGACATTTTGATAAATGCGTCCGGTCGTAATATTATTAGCTTGAGAAGTCGGACAGCCTGTAAATCTTTCGTAATGACCCAGATCTAAATCTGTTTCGGCTCCATCGTCTGTCACGTAGCATTCTCCGTGTTCATAGGGATTTAATGTTCCCGGATCGATGTTTATATAGGGGTCCAGTTTCTGGTTAGCAACTCTATAACCTCTTGCTTGAAGTAATTTGGCAAGCGATGAAGCAATAATGCCTTTTCCTAATGAAGAAGCAACTCCTCCAGTAACGAATACATACTTTGTTGACACGGTGTATATTAATTTAAAGTTTTCTTGAAATTAAGATCAAAGTGACAAAGGTAATAAATTAAGGTAAAAGGTGAAAGGTAAAATGATGATATACTAAAAAATAATTTACGATGGAAGCATATTTTGTTGAATAGGCTTCCATCGTAAATTAAGATTATAAATTAAAATTAAATAATACTGTCTAATGCTTTGAGTTTTTCTTGAAGTAAAATCAAGCGTTGTTTGGTCTTTTCGGTCTTAGAGGTTAGCTCATCAATTAATCCTTGAGATTTATTTGATTTAGCAATAAATCCAATGTTGTTTTCCCAAGTGTTAATGTCTGATTCAAGTTGACGAATTTTAGCAACCAACTTTTCTCTTTCGTTGATGATTTTATATTCTTTATTTTCTCCGCTATCCATCGAAGACAATTTAGCTCGGAATCTTTCTAAATCTCGATCAAATTCATCCAAATTTAATTTATCAAACCATACGTTGATTACATTCCGAAATTCTTCTTGTATCGTATCTTTTGCTTTGATGGGGACAAAACCAATTTCAGACCAGCGAGTCTGGATCCCTTTCAATGTATTGATGTCTTGCTCGGTGTTTCCAGATAATGTGAATTGCTTAGCTTCTTCGATAATGGCTTTTTTCAATTCTAAATTCTTTTTCTGTTCAGAATCAATGTCTTTGAAAAATTCACCTTTCCGATTGAAAAATTCATCACAAGCTGCCCGAAATCGCATCCATACTTTGTTTGAATATTTTTTAGGAGCAGGTCCAATTTTTTTCCATTCTTTTTGATAGGAAATAATTTTATCTGTCGTTATTTTCCAATCGTTGCTATCTTTGATTGCTTCGACTTTTTCACAAAGTTTGTTTTTTTGTTCTAAGTTTACATCTTGTGATTCAGCCATTTTGGTGTAAAATTCTCGTTTACGATCAAAAAATGCATCACAGGCAGAGCGAAATTTCTTGTATATTTTGTTGCGTTCCTTTTGTGGAATTGTTCCTGAATGTTTCCATTCTTCTTGGAAATCAATGATGTTTTTGGTTGCAGTATTCCATTCTGAAATACCATTGTATTCTCCAGCAGCTAATGCGGCAGCTTTTTCACAGATTTCCTCTTTTACTTTCAGATTGTCTTCTTGTTCCTGTTTTAACGATTCGAAAAAGCGATGATATTTTTCATTGATTAGCCCTGTTGCTGTTTTGAAGCGTTCCCAAACAGCTTCTTTTTGTTCTTTGGGTATTGGCCCGATTTCTTTCCAACGAGCGTGCAATTGTTGCAATTGCTTGAATGCACCGGCGATGTCATTATTTTCAATTAATTTCTCTGCTTCTTCACAAAGTTGAAGCTTAGCATCCTGATTCCGTTTTAAATCCAGATCTCTAAGTTCTTTGTTGATTTTAATGTAATTGTAGAAGTTTTCTACGTGGTGATGATAGGTTTCAAGTAATCCGTTTAATTGAGCTTGAGGCACCATCCCAGTGTTACGCCAATGATCTTGTATGTCACGGAATTCCTGAAATGTTTGGTCTAAGGATTCTTCTTTTTGAACTAAGGCTTTCAGTTCATCAATAATTTGAAGTTTGATTTTTAAATTATCTTCTCGCTCTGCTTCACTCTGCCGATTGGCTGTATTTTTTTTATCTTTATAGAGCTTGTATATGTTATTGAAGCGTTCTCGAATATCTTTCTTGTATTCAAATTTCTCTGCTGAATCTCCTTCGGCAGTAAAAGTTGCGAGAGCTTTTTCGTATTCTTCTTTATACCGGACTTCAAATATTTCCGGCAATCCTTCCATTATCTCTTTAATAGAAACAGCAGAATAATCGTTCACTAATTTTTGCGTTTGGTGAATAATTTCCTCTGTACTCAGTATGGAAAAATCAATAGTTGGAATTCCTTTTTCCTCTTTTTGAACTTCAGAGGGTGCTTCTTTTATTTGCACAGACTCTTCTGTTGTACTGTTTTCTGAAATTTCCAAGGTTTTAATTCCTTCTTCCGGTGTTAATTTGTTTTCTTGCTCCATAATTCGTCAGCAGTTTAAAGTGTACGTATCATTATGATACATTGGGGGTTCTTCATAACTTTTTTGTTCCATCGAGGATATAAAAAGTCACTCGACACAATGTCTCTTTGAACTTACGAAAATAGTTAATATATATGAGAATGACAAATAAATTTAAATTTACAATTTATGATTTTTGATTTTAGTTTAAAGCACTTATCTTTGAATCTTTAAATACAATAAAACAATGGCATCTTATTTTTTATATGGCATAATGTGGATATGTAGTTTTCTCCCGCTAAGAATCTTATATTTTTTTTCTGATTTGTATTATTATCCACTTTATTATTTAATAAGATATCGTCGTAAGGTCGTAAGGACTAATCTCCAAAATTCTTTTCCTGAAAAAGCGTTAGATGAAATCATTCAGATCGAAAAGCGTTATTATCATCATCTTTGCGATTTATTTGTTGAGATGTATCGTCTGTGGCATATACCAGAAAAAGAGATGAGACGTAGATGTGTGTTTAAGCATACAGAGGTTTTGGAGCGATATTATAAACAAAATAAAAGTGTTATTGGTGTATTTGGACATTTTGGAAATTGGGAATGGATGACTTCTTATGCTCTGTGGGCTGATAGAAATGTTGATTTTTATCCTTTGTACAAACCCTTGCATACGAAAATAATAGATAAAATGATGTTGCAGATTCGTTCTCATTTTGGGGCAACTCCAATACCTAAAAATGATATATTGCGTTTAATTATAAAGAATTTGAAAGAAAAAAAATTGTTTATGGCAGCGTTTATTGCTGACCAAACACCAAAGAAAGATAATTTGAATTTTTGGATGACATTTTTAAATCAGGCTACACCTGTATTTGTTGGGACAGAGAAAATTGCGACGAAATTTAATTTGCCGGTTATTTCTTTGCATATGCGATTGGTTCGTAGAGGATATTATGAAGTGGATTTTGTGGATTTGTGTAAAGATCCGAGTAAACTGGCTCCTGGTGAATTAACGAGGATGCATACGAAAGTTTTGGAAGAACAGATCAAACTTGCTCCGGAAATGTGGTTGTGGTCACATAGAAGGTGGAAACATACACGTGAATCAATTTTAATGAGTAATGTCGAATAATTATTGTATATTTAAATTTTTTTAAATAGCTTATTCCAAAATGATTGCGAAAGCGATGAATTAATCTGTGAGCTTAATGGAAATAGGCAATATGAAATAATTATTGTCTTCTTTTTATTTTGTGATTTATTTGTTTTAGTCGATTGAAAAGGCAATAAATGAAATAATAAACTTGAAATTTCTGAATGACAAAAGCTGCTGTTATAATATTAAACTGGAATGGTGAAAAATTGCTGAAGGAATTTTTGCCTTCGGTCATAAAGAATACAAATCATTCTATGGGGCGGGTGATTGTTGCTGATAATGCTTCAGAAGATAAGTCTGTGGAAATTCTTGAGAAGGAGTTTCCGGGGATTGAAGTGATTCGCTTTGATCAGAATTATGGTTTTGCCGGAGGTTATAACCGGGCAATTGAATTAGTTGATGAGGAGATAATTGTTTTATTGAACAGTGATGTTGAAGTTGTTGAGGGATGGTTGGAGCCTTTGATTGATGTTATTGAGCAAGATCCTCAAGTTGCTGCCGTGCAACCTAAAATTAAAGCATATCGGAATAAAGATTATTTTGAATATGCAGGTGCTTGCGGGGGATATATAGATAGGTTGGGGTTTCCATTTTGTCGGGGACGTATTTTAGATGTTGTTGAGAAAGATAATGCTCAATATGATGATATGGTGGAGGTATTTTGGTGTAGTGGAGCTGCATTATGCATTCGCAAGAAAGCTTATTGTCAATCGGGAGGATTGGATGAACGTTTTTTTGCGCATATGGAGGAAATTGATTTATGTTGGCGAATGAGGAATCAAGGGTGGAAGCTTAAAGTGAATCCATTGTCGGTTGTTTATCATTTAGGAGGGGGATCTTTACCAATGAATCATCCTCGAAAATTATTTTTGAACTATCGAAATAATTTATTAATGCTTTATAAAAATTTAGATAGTAGGAAATGGGAAAAAGTGATCTTACAACGTCGTTTTCTTGATTTTGCAGCAATGATGATGTTTTTATTGAAAGGTGAAATATCAAATGTAAAATCGATTATTTTAGCTTATCGAGAATTTAGCAAGATGAAAAGATTTTATGTCCCTTCAGATACTGAACATAAAGATGCCTGTATCTTTCAGGGAAGTTTGATTTTTGAATATTATTTTAAGCATATTCGGAGATTTTCGCAGCTATGGCAATAAACCTTTGCTCATTGTATTTGTCTATATAGTAAATACCGGTAAAATTAAATAAATGGAAGATGATCATATCATAAAATTGTTCCATCAGGGGAAGCAGGAAGAAGCATTCCGTATACTGGTAGATAAATATAAGGAACATCTTTATTGGCATATTCGAAAAATAGTGATTAGTCACGAAGATTCCGATGATGTTTTGCAAAATACTTTTGTTAAGATATGGCAGGGATTAAAAGATTTTCGATATGAAGCAAAATTATATACTTGGATGTATCGGATTGCAACGAATGAAGTACTTAATTTTTTGAGTGAGAAAAGACGAAAAGTATCTGGAAATACCGATGAGATTTCCAGATTTCTTGAAGAAACATTGGAATGTGATCCTTATTTTAGTGGAGATGAAATTCAGAAGGAATTGCAAAAGGCTATATTAACTTTATCGGATCGGCAGCGTGTTATATTTAATATGAAATATTTTGATAATATGCCTTATGAGGATATTGCACAAATACTGGATGTTGCTGTTGGGACGTTAAAAGCAACCTATCACAACGCTGTAAAGAAGATTGAGAGTAGTTTGAAGATTATAGATACATTAAATTAGGTGTAATGGAAAATATAGATGATAAATATAAAGAGAAAAGACCGTTTAAGGTGCCAGACGATTATTTTGACAATTTAACGGATCGGATAATGAATAATCTCGAACGAGATAAAAAAGAGCAAAGGCTAAGACTTATACCATTATTGAAGCCTTATTTGGGATTGGTTGCCATATTTATGTTGGCATTGTTTGTTGTACAGGTAATCATTCCTCGTTTTATTGATAAAGATCAAATGTTGATGAAACGGGGTGAGCAGATTGTTCAAGTACAGGATTTATCAACAGAAGTTGAGGAGGAAATTCCTTTTGATAGTCAATTTAATCCAACCAATGAAGAAATCATTGAATATTTGACATCAGAAGTGAATAGTTATGAATTAATGTATGCCGGAATATATTGAAATAGTAAATTATGAAAGGTATTTTATTTGTATTATTAGTATTTTCGAATAGTTTTGTATTTGCACAGGGAAAATTAAGTGATGAGAAACGTAAAGAATTTGATGCGCAAAAAGTTGCTTTTTTTACACAAGAATTAGATCTATCTCCATCAGAAGCTGCTAAATTTTGGCCTTTATATAATGAAATGCAGAAAAAAACTCGCAGTATTGAGATGGAAATACGAAAAAGTATGCATACTGTGAAGGAATTGAAAGAATCACAATATGAAGATGCTGTTAACCAGTTATTGAATTATGAGAATGAGATGCAAATCATTAAAAAAGAATATTATCAAAAAATGTTGAGAGAATTACCAGCCTCTAAAATTTGGAAACTGAATGAGGCTGAACGTAAATTCCATCGTCAGTTGTTTGATCGCTTAAGACGAGAATCAGAATCCCATAAAAATTAAAAAAATGCAGTAAAAGTTTGCAGAAATCAAAAAAGGCACTACTTTTGCACACGCAATTCAGCACAGAACATCAAGGAGAGATGGGTGAGTGGCTGAAACCAACAGTTTGCTAAACTGTCGTATGGGTAACTGTACCGGGGGTTCGAATCCCCCTCTCTCCGCAGTATAGCTTGGAAATCAAGCAATTGCAAAGTTTACGCACGGATTTACGCACATAAAGCGAAATTTCGTGCGTATTTCTTTTAAGCACCCAACCAATCTAATCCCAGGATCCCCTAAAAGTGTGTAAATCGGATCAGTTGCAAAAGATGTGTGGATTAAAAAAAATCCACACATCTTTT
>JAVXFZ010000058.1:0-16429 GCA_036657595.1 Odoribacter sp.
TTTTAGGCACAAAAAAAGGTTGTAAATCTTTTTATTTGATTTACAACCTATTGATTATCAACTTATTTTCGGTAGTCGGGATGACAGGATTTGAACCTGCGACAACACGCCCCCCAGACGTGTACTCTACCGGGCTGAGCTACATCCCGCAAAAGTCGTGCAAATATAATCGAGATATTCGGTAAATGCAAGAAGGAAGGAAAAGAAAAAATTATAAAATAGAAATTGCCTCAATTTTCGGATTGAGGCAACTCTATCTATCATCAAATTATATATTTGAAATCTATTTCAACAAAATATTCAGTTCCTTTTCTAATATCGGATTTGAAGGTCGAATAGTACTATAATCAATCACTTTACCCGTTTTATCCAGTAGCATAAAGCGAGGTATTCCGCTAAGTCCTATCTGTTGAATAAAAGGATGTTTAAATCCTTTTTCACACAGTAATTGAATTCCATCCATTTTTTGTTTTATCAAAAAATTTTTCCATTCCTCGTTATGCAAATCAAGAGAGATTGACACCCAAACAATTGGCTTACCTATAAAATGATGCTCCATCTCTTTAATATAAGGGATCTCACCTATACAGGGATTGCAACCAGTTGACCAAAGGTCGATAAAGATATATTTCCCTTTAAAATCCGACAATGTAACTATTTCATCCTTTTCATTTTTAAAACTAAATGCTGATAGATCAGTACCGGGGAATGCAGTTTTATAGCGTTGTTCGCCTTTCACAATTTGTTGTGGCATTCGATTAAGTTCCTCTATATTCTTCAATTTTTTAATAAAAGGACGAGAAGTCTCAATCCGATCTCTTATACCAACCAAATGCGAACGTAACACTTCCGTTCTCAATGCCTCCATTAGATATTCTTCTCTTATTTCAGGAGATAACACTGCCGATATGTCTACCAAACGAGTAGCACTGCTTTTAATTTTCACTTTTCCAGCATCCAATTGGGCATAAAGAAATTCCTGTACTCCATCCAACCAGTTATTATAATTAACAATTTCAGGTTGTAAATCGAGTGAAAGCACAGGAGTCGCATATCCTTTTTTTACATCCGGTTTAGGAAAACTCTTACCAAATACTTTAGATGATGAGATTAATCCAAACATTTTGTTTAATAAATCACCCTGAAAGTAGCCAATAAGTAATTTTTTCTCCTTCTGACTTAATTGAGACTGCTCTACTTCTTTTATCATTGCACGGTAAGTTTCAACGTATAGGCTTCCTCTTTTTTTATCTAAAGGTAAACGTTGAAGTTTTGCTTTTTGAGGGATGGCATATTTATTATTCAAAAATAACAACAAGTTATTTACAGTTGCATTATCTCCATCAATAATAAACTTTTCCTTCCATTTCAGATCTATTCTATTTTTCGGTTCAACCCAAAGACAGATACTCTGTTTATTTACAGCAAAAGTGAGGAAGGCGGGTTCGGTTAAATTTGTATTTATCTCAAATCTACCGTCTTTTAAGGTTTGACTTCCCAATATTTTATACATTCCTCCAGGCAACATTAGGGTAGCTGTTTTACCGTTAAATTCAGGCATATCCCCACTGATAACAGTTTTACTCTTTTCGTATTTGTCCAAAAGTTCTTTCAATTGCATCTTCAAGATGGGATCTGAAGGTCGACGACCTTTATCGAAGACAATCCGTCCTTCAGGATCCACCAATATAAAACGAGGAATGCTTGTTACTTTATAAAGTTTAAACATCTCGTAATTGAATGCATTAGGAGAGATGGCACAATTCCCATTCATACCTAATTCTTTCAGTGTTGCAAGCCATTTATTTTTGTCAGCAAGCTTGTCAACAGAAACAGAGAGAAATTCGATATCACGCCCTTCCAACTCTTCCTCCAATTTCTTTAAAAATGGTATCTGACATTTACACGGCGCACACCACGTTGCCCAGATATCAATAAACAGATATTTTCCAAAAAAATCTGAAGAACGGATGATTTTCCCATCCTTATTTTCAAATTCAAAAGAATAAATCTGTTTACCAGCAAAACCTGCCTCTTTTTGTTTCTGATACTCTTTTTTTAATGCAACATATTGTTCTTTCCCCTCTCCGGTTGTCACCAATTCCTCCGTAGATTTCAATACTTCATCTGTTTGATAAACATATTTCCCGCGGGTAATTATATATTCCAATTCATTCAACACATAAGCTTCTCGAATCAGCGGATTTGTGATTTGCATTGCCTGTTGATATAAAAAGTTTTTGTGATCGTATTTTAATAAATTGTAATCGTCATTCGCTGCAAAAAAGATTCTCATCAAATAATCAAAACCCGGATAATGCAACAATTGTTCATTATCAAAATCAACTGTTTTAATAAACTCCATTGCAGAGAAAGGAATAGAAGTATTTATTTTGCCCCGTTGGTAGTTTAGCAATTGCAATTCCCACCAAGCGTATTTTATTCGCTCCTTTTGTTCTTTCACAAAATTTTCATCCACCAATTTTTCTTTTTCCAAATCAGCCAAAGCATTTGGTAACAATTCCTTTACCCACGCTAAATATTCCGGTGTAAAAAATATTGCAGGATCAGAAAAAACACGACTATCTCTCGGAATCTGAGAAAACATTTGTTCGACCGTTTGAAGCAATAAATTCTCTTTCCCAAAATACATTTTCTGTGTCCAATCAAATAAGTAAGCGTTTACTTCTTGTTCATCCTTAGAGAACTTCCACGGCGTCTTAGATACGTTAACAACTATCGTTTCGTCCGCTTGAACCCGAATCCAAGATGTTTTTGCGCCTACAATCAAATAAAATAAATCTTTTGTCTGCTCTTCCGGCAAAAGAATGACACATCCTTTCTGCTCTTTCTCCGGCATAAAACATCTTCTTTCGCGCGCACGCTCACTATTGTAGATACAGCACGGCTCTTTGGCACCTTTTACAATTACTTTTCCCGGTCCGGCTATCGCCTCAATGGAAATACACAGACAGAGAAATAAAAATAGTTTTATTTTAAACATACATCATCATTTAAACTTTCTACACTTTTACCGTTTTCAATATAGGTCGGAACTTTATAGATACCTACACATTATCTTCTATTCATCCTGTTTCACACCACCTATTTTTACACTTCGACACACCCTGCACAGAGTCTCTTCACTGGAAATATTCAGGGAAATATCCCTATCAATTCCTTTCTATAAAGTCATCGACAGGGATATTTTTAATCAACTATTTTATTTTTTCTGAGTCACGACAGGCTTTGCTACCTCTTTTTCGATCAGAGATTTCAATTTAGGATCAGAAGGACGAGGAGCGTCAACTGAAACGATTTTACCAGCTTTATCAAATACCATAAAACGGGGTATTCCGGTAATTTTATAATCTTTTGCGATCTTGCTCCAGCCGCTGGCGTGAAGTTGTATTCCTTTTAATTCCTCTTTTTTTACAAAATCCAACCATTTTTGTTTATCTTTAGCTTCATCCACAGACACACCGATAAATACAACCTCTTCACCGTGCATTTCCTCTTCCAATTTCTTCAAGGCAGGAATCTGTCCACGACAAGGACCACACCAAGTTGCCCATACATCCACCAACACAACTTTACCTTTGAAGTCGGAAAGGGAAACTTGTTTACCATTGACATCTGGGTAAGTAAAATCCGCAGCATCTTTACCGGGAGCCGAATCGTATAGAGCTACACCAATAGCCTCGGCGCGAGATTTTTGTGAAGGTGTAACGAAATATTTTCCGTATTTATCCATCATTTCCAAATAAGCATCATAGGATTTGAGACCTGTTGATGACAACAATACATATTCCCCTTTCAAACGATCGTTGCCTAACTCTGCCAAATATTTATCCATAGAATAGCTTTTATACTCTTTTTGACGATAAGCAAAAGAAGCATAACAACTTATCATACGCACCCCCAAAGGCAATTGAAGAACTTCATCCGTGGTATATTTATCTGTTGCAATAATCGTTTTATAATAAGCAGGCCAATCGGTCTTCTTAGGATGTATGGAACGAGGTGTTTGAAGAAAAATAGTCGCATAATAATCCACATCATAATCTATTTTAAATTGCAACAATTTATCAAATTCAGGATTCCCGCTTTTAATTTTAGATTTCAATGCGGGAACCTCTTTCACAAATGTGGAAAATTCAGGAAAGAAGTCTTTGTAATTACTCATAGACAACATAAAGTAGACAGATTTCAGGCGAATATTATGTGAAAAATCCTCCCATTGATACAGTGCTTCATTTTCTTTAGAATTCTTTCCGTTCAACTCTCCTTTTGTATCCAAAATGTCGATATTAATCTCTTCGCCCCCTTTGATATAAATGATATGAGCTATGTTTTTACCACCTACCGTATAAAATCCGGGTGTTTCAGGAACCATTAAAAAACCGTAACTGCCATCGGGTGCAATCTGAGTCGTAGCATAAGCTTGCTGTGCACCATCTACTGTTTTATAAAGTGTCACCTCAGATAATTTCATTCTGCCTTCCAACTTCACTTTTCCTTGAATCTTTGTGTAGTTCTGGGCTGATACGCTCATCGCACAGCACAAAACAATCATAAACATCTGTAATTTTTTCATCGTTTCTATTTAAAAATAAGTACAAAATATAGTGATGATAAACTTATCATCATTTAAAAAGAGAATAAAACGTTCTCCTCCTCCTTTTCAATATTAAATTCTAAACATCGCATAAGTAGCAATGCCCTTCCCTGAGTATACTTTCAAGGGTTCCGTTTTAATGTCAGGAGTTTCTCCTATTATTTCAAATCTATATAATTTCCAACCGTCTGCATTATTGGTTACAACCACTAAATGATTGAATTTATCTTTTTTATTCGTTGATCTGATATTTCCAATAAATGAGATGGTCTCGCCCGGAAAAGTTTTAATGACAGCTTCTCTATCAGAAGATTCAATTTGTCTGTAAACACTCAATTCACTGCCTTTAGCAAAATAAATACAAGCAGACATACCGTGCGCTGCCATAACGTCTGCTTTGGGCATTTTGCAATGAGTCGGCAAAGTGTCAAATGACTGAAAAGGATAACCGGACATTGTCATATCAGCTAAATAGTACTCCTCCTTATCCGAATTTTTCATTATGGCATACCCCTTTGGAGGATAATTATCTCCACGTTTTAACAGACGTATCAATTCTAAAGACATATCAGAAGGCGAAATCTGTATCGGAGATTCTGCATTCGTCTGATCTGAAAATTTATTCAACGTTGCCCCCGCACTACTGGTATAAAAAAACGTTCTACTCATTTTATCCCATACGGTCACATCCCCAAATATTGAACCGACAAGATCATTATGCAAGTCGTATACACCCGCCTTGGCATAAGGAAATTTACCTATATTCCGAGACATCCCGTAAATAGAATACATTTTACCTGCATTTATTAAATAAGCATCTCCATAAGCAGTATGTATATTTTGCGGTCGTTTTTCCAAAGGGGGTTCATAAAAACATTCGGAAAATGAAGGCTTAAATACCGACATATTATCGGCATTTAAAATACGTAAATCATTCCCACTCAATACAAATATGGCTTTTTTATTCGCCAATGTTGTCACCGTTCCATCCGAATTATCAATTTGGTGATAATAACGTTGAGGTTGATAACCCAATGCCATCGGTTTTCCATCCAAAGGTTCCATTCCCAATGTACGTATAACATTACTTTTCACCGTTCCATCGGGTAGAACAAAATCAATATCGGTTTTATTTGCCTCTTCTTTTAACACATACCATCCATAAGCAAACTTCGATGCTACCGTCATCAATAGCTGTGTACGCGCATAAATGTTGTGCTCCACATCCCGCACCTCAAAGACTAAATTATAGGTACCGGATTCATACTTCACAGTAAAGTCCATATTCCGTTCTTGCGACAAGGTATCTCTTTGAGGAGCAACTCCGGCTGTAACAGAAGAAGCTGCATACCACAGATAACTATATTCCCGTCCTTCCTCCAGCCCGGTGATTTCCGGCTCAATTTTTAGGTTTTCCATAATATCCACCGTCGTATCTTTCATTTCTGTGATTTTAACCGGCATCATTTCTTCTCCGGACTGAAAAGCAAAAGATCCCCGGTCGTCAATACACGAATGCTGGCTTATTAGGAAAAGTAAACATCCCATTCCTAAAATTATATGCTTTACTTTCATACGTTTATCATTTTTAAAATTCTATATAAACTTTATTATTTTCTTAAATGTTTTCTCTAAGAGAAAAAGTTCATCATCTTTTGGGATGCTCACAATCAAAATTCCACCGGTGTACCGTCCGCTTCTTTCAACTCTTTATTTGGATGTGCTAAATTATATTCTAATAATTTTTGTTTTGCTTTACCTTTTAAATAATCCTTATAAGCAAAATCGCTCACCCGAACATCAAAATCAGAATATCCCACATAATCTACAATAAATTTCATTTTCACCGCCCCCCAAGTTCCAAATGTATACACCCACTGAGTATCCCATAAGGCTGGTTTCGCCGCCATTGTAGTTGTCGTAATGACGAAAGTAGACCATTTATCAATACCCGGTTTGAAATATTGATTCTCTCCAACAGCCAGTTCAAAACGTATCACAGAGCTCTTCAACGATTGATCCCGCTTTATGACAATCGGAATCAATGTCTTTACCTGACCGGTCGGAATGACCATCCATTTTTTTACCTCTGCATTATCAAATGCCAAAAAATGTGTTCCCGGAACTGCCGCGTCCAATTTTCCTGCATTGGTAAGCACCAACTCAACAGGACGATCATAATCCGCCACATCTCCCATCGTGCGCACATCCAACCAAACCGTATCAAGCATCTGGTCGTCTCTTAATACAAAGAAGGAATGTGCAATACTATCTCGTTGTCCATATTGATCATTATAAAAATAAAGCCGGGGATCATTTCCATATTCCAAGGCTGTTTCATCCTCACATCCGGAGAGTGTACCCATAGCCCATAATATACCCAAATAATAAAATATTGTTTTTTTCATAATACGTACTTTTTAATATTAATCAAACACACTCTGACTCTTCGGCAGCGGAATTTGATACGCATCTGCCGGTAGATTTAATTTCTTAGGCCACGTGAAAGCCTTATAATTATGCCGCTTATAGAAAAAGAACATTTGACCTTCCCCATAAAATTCTTTCCGATACTCCTTTTCCAATATTTGTAAAATGGCATCTTCACTGCTCAATTGATCTTCAATCGTTTTATCCAAATTTCGAGAAATTCGATAAGTACTGAAATACGACTTCACTTCCGACAATGGTAAGTCCTCGGTCAATATCAAATACATTTCAGATAAACGCAATATCGGTACCAAATTCAATTGTTTAAAATTATCATTTCCGGTGTACTTCCGAAAATGGTGTATTTTCGCTGAATTCTGGTAGGTCCGCTCTTCCCAATAACGTTTTTCCTTATTCCGAATATCATCAGGATGCACGCCACTCTCATAAGCCGTCTTTATGTATCTAACAGATTGATATAAAGATGTTTTTTCTGTCTTAAACAAATCAAGTGTAATCGATTGAAGGTCGGGATTCTGTATTCCAAACAAATGCTCACAACGCATCACCAAATCAGAACTTGACGAGTAATATGCTTCATCAGCCAAGCTAAACTTAGAGGTTCCATCTCTATTTTCCGCTTCAATTACCATTTTTGCATATTTCACAGCATTTTCTTTATCACCAATCCAATGGTAATAACGGGCTTTTGCTCCCAATACTGCATAATAATTAAAACGCACCTGCCTGTAAAATTGCCATTCATCCAAGGGCTTGTCTTCCGGATGCTCTGACCAAGCCCATATAGGATTGTTTAACTGTACATTAGAACCTCTAAGAATCGGATCCATTTTCAACAACTCTTCGGCGGCATTTAAATCCCGCAATATCTTTTCCAATACTTCCCCATAAGTGATAGTCACCAATTTATCCGGATCTTTGGTCATCGCTTCTGCATAAGGAATCGCCTTATCTCCGGAGGTTGCTACCGTAGGAACAGGACCAAAAAAACGTAACAATTCCAAATGAATCAATGCCCGTAAACCCAATGCCTCTCCTTCTATCAGTTTATCATTGTCATAGGAAAAAACCACACCTGTATTTTTCAAATTTCCAAGTACATTATTTAAATGCACAACACATTGATAATATTTTCCCCACATTCTTTCTATCACCGGCTCCACTTTAGAATGTGTATAATCATATTTCCCCAGATTATACATTTCAGTAGTCTTATCCGTCGGAAACGTCCAATGCTGAGCCAAACACTCCGGAATATACATACTTGCCAATTTCCCATAAAGCTTTTGAGAAGCTAATTGGATATAAGCACCGGTCAGTGCATTTTTGAAGCCTTCTTCAACAGCATACATATCGGTTTCTTTCATCTCATTGCGAGGACGAACATCTAACCAGTCGCTGCAAGACGAACAAAGCGCCAGCAGCAGAACGATATAAGTTAATTTTCTCTTCATAGTTTTAAAAATTTCAATCGTTATTTAAAATCGAGCCGTCAAGGATACAGAAAACTTTCTTGCAAAAGGATAAGATAATCCCCGCTCTTGTTTTATCGTCGAAATACGAAAAACATCTTCCATATACCCGGTCACCGTCAAATAAGACAAGGCTACATTTTTCTTTAACCATTTCGATTCAATATCATATCCCAAAGAAAGAGAGCGGCATTCCAGTGTGTTTTCATCCATCACAAAACGACTGGATGCATTTGTCGTCGTAAAATCGCGAACACTTTTAAAGGAAGCTTTTTCTCCCGGTGTTTTCCAACGATCATACAATACTCGTTTATCAGCATTATCAAAAGGATAAATATTTTCAACCTTACTAACCAAAGTGTAGTTATACATTTGTCCGCCATAGCGATAACTAAATATGGCATTAAAAGTTAATCCTTTGTAACGAAACATTGTATTCAAGTTTCCCCAGATTTTTGGTTCATCTATACCGCAAGCGACTTTATCTTTCGGATCCCAATCATAAGTCAACGAACCGTCTTGTTTTACATAAATTTCCTTTCCATTACTCGGGTCAATTCCTAACGATTTTACGGCAAAAATAGTTTTCATTGATTGCCCCTCTTTATACATAAAACTCGGATTACCTCCCGCTTCTTCATTCATCTTGTCATTTAAGAATTTGAGCGAATTGGAGATCGCTTTAATCTCATTCTTATTATGCGCCAAAGTTCCACCGATCGACCAAGAAATATTTCTTTCCGTATCACGAATCAGGTAAGCATTTAAAGCAATCTCAACCCCCCGATTCACCACTTTTCCGACATTTGCCTTATAGCTACCAAAACCACTGGCAGAAGGAAGGGTTATATCCGACAACAAATCATCGGTCGTTTTATTATAATAATCGGCATTGATTCTAATTCGTCCCTTCAACAATTCCAATTCCACCCCTATATTTAACTGCTTGGTTTTCTGCCAACCCAAATCATCATTCCCCATTGCCATCAAATAAACGCCATACCATCCCTGATAACTCAAGCCGCCATAATCTTTAAACGTGGTCATTGCCTGATAAGGACTAAACGACTGAGAACCGGATGTCCCATAGGATAAGCGCAAACGAGCCAAATTTACAATACGCCCATCTCCCCAGAAATTTTCGTGATGTAAATTCCATCCCATACCGGCAGACCAGAAAGGAGCATAACGATTGTCTGCACCAAATTGGGAAGAACCATCTATTTTTCCGGAAACATCAAAAAAGTAACGTCGATCATAAGTATAGTTAGCATTTAAAATGCCCCCCAACCGACGAGAGAGTCCCTCGCTTCCATAAGGACGTCCGTCTTTCTCGTATTTACTTGCCATTCCCAAAAAATCCATATTTACATTAGAGATCCCCTCTGCCTTAATCTTATAATCTTCAAATTTATCTTGTGCGAAATTAAATCCCAAACCCACATACACCTGATGCTTTTCTACAAAATTTTTAGAGTAATTCAATGTAAAGTCCGCTTCATAATTAAATCCCTCTCCGGTTCCATAAGCATAAGTTCCTTTCCGAGCATAATCATCATCCTCGTAACCATCAAAATCTGTATCCTTGGCTGATTTATAAACATCACTTCGTGAATGTTTGCTCGTAATGCCCAAACGACCTCGGAAAAATAATTCCGGCAAAATATTCCATTCCAATGCAAAATTATTGGTGATGGTATTATATTCACTTTCATCACGAGAAGGAAGTTGTGCATTATAAAGAGGATTATAAACCATATTAATTCTACGTAAACTTACATAGGAGTGATTTTCGAGCACTTTTATTAGATTTCCTTCATCATCATAAGGAGTCCAATAGGAATTCATTTTAGCATAATCACTAAATGTTCCATAAGGTGAATTTTTCGACTTATTGGAAGAGATCTGTAAATCATTTTGGAACGTTAAGTTTTTGTATTTATAGGATAAAAATACATTCCCATTGAAAGTATTTCTATCAGAACCTTTCATTGCTCCCGTGACGTTGTTGTAAGACAACCCGGCAGCATAACGAAAGGATTCATCTCCACCTTCCAAACGTAAACTATGACGATGCCCGACACCCGTCCGTACCGGATATTTTAACCAATACGTATTTATTCCCCTTTCAGCATCAATCATCCGTTTATTATACAAATCTAAATCTTCCTGCTCCATATTTGCATTGATTGAATTATATAGACCGGCAGCATATTCATATTTCAATTTTTCTTTTGCCGATAACAAATCATAGGAAGTCAAATCAGGAGCTTCAATGTTCAAACTTCCCTTATAAGTAATTCGAATACGTCCCTCCTCCGGTTTTTTACTCGTAATAACCACGACTCCGTTAGCTCCCCGCGTTCCATACATTGCGGTAGCACTGGCATCTTTTAACAGGGTGATGGATGCAACCTGATTATCATCCAAATCCATCATTCGCTCCAAACTAATTTCAAAACCGTCCATAATAAACAGTGGTTGATTGGGAGATTGCTTGTTTTTGGAATCCGTTTGCAAATCTTTCACATCAACACTCAAACTGGAACTCCCCCGTACAGTAATGTCCGGTAATTTATTAGGGTCAGAACCGATATTAATATCTTCTACAATATTAAAACTCGGATCAATATTTCGAATTGAAGAAAGTAAATTTCGATTGCCTACCCGTTGCAAATCTTTCGCCGTAATCGTAGTCACAGCTCCCGTATAGCTTTCCTTTGCTTTAGTAAATACACCCGTCACTACCACTTCTTCCATTTGAGCAACATCATTTTCCATCACCACTTGTAATTCTTTCTCACCACGATAAACGATCTCTTTTTTCTTCATACCCACAAATGAGAACACTAACACCATCTCATTTTGCACAGGCACTTCAAATTTAAAACTACCGGTCACATCCGTCACCCCACCGATAGAAGTACCTTTTAATAGCACTGTTACACCCGGCAATAATTCTCCCTTGCTATCTTTTACCTTTCCCTGAATCACCTTTCCTTCCCGAGGAGCGGATACATCCGTCTTAATTAAAATCACCCCATCTTCCAATCTCCACGTTAAATGAGTCCCCTCCAACAATTTCCGCATCACTTCTTCCACACCGGCATCTTCCACCTTCAAATCCCGTTTACCACATTTTTTCAATTCTTCCACCTGATACAAAAACTGATAGTCTGAAACTTCTCGAAGTTCCTTCACAATATCCAGCATACTACGCTGTTCCATATTCAGTGTCACTTTAGCTTTTTGTGAAAAGCTATTAGCATTGACCGTAAAAGTGGTCAGTAATAACAAATAGATCCCCAATCGCATAATTTTCAGGAATTTTAATACACACCCTCCGGATCGGAAAGCATACATTCGATTTTTTTTCATAGATTTGTAGTAATTAAATTAATAATATGGACGAAAGTTCATATTTTAGCGGAAGGGGGTAGGATCCCTTCCGCTTTTTATTTCGTCCCAATAACAACACACTTATCTTTAATACTGATTTGCATATTGGCAACCTCTTCTATCATCTTAACAATT
Source organism: Odoribacter sp. (assembly GCA_036657595.1). GTDB lineage: Bacteria > Bacteroidota > Bacteroidia > Bacteroidales > Marinifilaceae > Odoribacter. The sequence continues at coordinate 12,076 of JAVXFZ010000058.1, forward strand.
TTACCAAAATCATCATATTTCTTTAAATCACCGCTAAACCGATATTTCCGAATTGCCTCATTCGTATAAAACACATCCATCTCATACCATCTCTGCAATTGCTTCATAATTTGCTCCAATGGCTGATCGTCAAAAATAAACTTTCCATCTTTCCAAGCTAAATAGATCCCCGCATCCACATAATGCCGAGAAAATGAACGAGAATTTTTATTAAAAAGAAGTTGCTCATCGGGATGTATTCGAAAAGTTTTCTCCAAAGAACAAACTTCTACACTTCCTTCTACCAATGTCGTGACTACTTCCTCCTCCTCTTCGTAAGAAGCTATATTAAACCGAGTACCTAAAACTTTTACATCTATTCCACCGGAAGTTGTAACAACAAAAGGTTTTTCAGCGTTCTTTGATACTTCAAAATAAGCTTCTCCTTTTAAATAAACTTGTCGTTTATCACCGGTAAAATGAACCGGATAGCGAAACTCTGTTTCTGAATTCAACCACACATTAGTTCCGTCAGACAATAAAATATGATATTCACCGCCACGAGGAATCATCAATGTATTATATACATCTTTTACATTTTCGCCCACACCTTCCGAATAAATAATGTCCTTACCGGACACTTGTATTTCTGCCTCAGATTCCTCTTTCAGTGTCCTGACTGAATCATTCAATGCCACCGTTTCTCCATTTGAAAGAATCAGCAACACCTCTCCTGTCGCTGGATGTATACAAGTTTGTACTGCTTCCGTCACAGGCATATTTTCATTCAATTGCCACCGAATCACTCCTGCCACAGCAAGAAATAATAAAAAGATAGCAGCATATTGATACCATCGACCAAGAATAAAAGACTTCCGTTTTTTTCGACCGGAAAATCTTTTCCATTGCCGTTCCACTTCTTTTTTCTCATAAGGATGAACAGACTGAACATCCTTTTGCAATTCCAAATACTCCTGCTCGTGGACAGGTGATTCTTTTAACCACGCCTCCAAATTCATCTGATCGCTATCACTGATCGTCCCAGCTAAATGCTCCGCTATCCAGCGAGATACCTGAAACCGTTTTTTTAATTGATCCATTTTATTTTCTCTTTATACTTAAAAGACGACACCTCCAAGCAGTCGGGTGAATCAAATAGCATATTTTTTAATTTTAAGATTAAAAATTAACATTCATTCACCCGCTCTATGATACATATCGTCTTTTGCATATAAAGAAGAAAATAAAATGGATTCTGTATTACTGTATAAGAAAAGAGCATTGCGAGAAGGGGGACACGTCAATTCTTTTATATATAGTGATTTAATAGAGGAACTTAAAGCTATAACGAAATGAAATGGGGAATATGGTTTTGTTTGCTATCCTGCCAATGGACACTACTTTGCGCTCAGGGACAAGTCTGGACCACCGTCAGGGGGCGTATTGTGGATGATGCTACAAATGAGCCGTTAGCGTATGCGACGATAGCTTTGGTAAAGTTCCCATTGATTGAGGATATCCTGAAAGGAGTGGTGACAGATGAGGAGGGAAAATTTGAATTGAAAACATTGCAAGGAGAATATACGCTGATTATCCGTAATCTTGGATATCGAAATTATGTTTACGAATTGACACCTGAAATGCCGAAAGTTAAGGATTTAGGTATAATCCGACTGAAATTGCAACCGGAACAATTGGGTATGGTTACTGTGAAACCTTTGGTGGAAATTTCCGCAGATGAAATAAAATATGATTTATCTGCTGATCCGGATCGGGAAACAGCTTCTTTGCATTCGATTCTGGATAAAGTACCGATGATTCACCGGAATCCTATGGGGAATATTTATGTGGGAGAATTAGGAAAAACATTTATGATCGTGCGTAATGGTAAGGTGGATGTTTTATTTTCAGGGAATCTGAATGATATTCTCAAGGCTTTGCCGGCGAAGGGCTTTTCAAGTGTAACGGTGATGCTGGCACCTCCTGAACGTTATGGGGAATATGATTATGTCGTCAATATAGAAACGGATAAGAACAACCGTTTATATGGAGCTGTTGGAATAGTGAAGGGGAAAGAAGAAATGGGAAGTGGAACCGTAGGAGCAAATACAGAGATTGTAGTCAGCCTTGACAAGCTGAGGCTTTCTTCTTATGGTTCATTCTTTAATACCAATACACCTTTGTCAGAGCAGAGCCTTTATAAGCAGGTGATGGGAGAAACAAGAATTTTTTTGCAACAACAAAAAAATGAAGCTTCAGGGGAAAAATGGAATGCAGGAGAAGGATTTAGTTACGATCTTTCAAAACAACATTTCTTGAACGGATGGATTTTATACAAAAAGGAAGATCATCGGGATAAAAGTTTATTAAACAGCGGTTATCAGGATGAAATTATGACTGTAACTAATTTTGTGAAGAGAAATAGCACCCAGTCTTTTGAGGGAGGTATCAATTATCAGTATGATATCGGGGAAACAAAACAGGTATTAAATATAGCTTATCTTTTAAAATCATTTCTGACCGACCGCTGGGATCAAGGAAATCAATCATTACTCTGTAAACAGACTAAAGATGAACAACAGGAACAGGCTTTTCAAATTCATTATTATAACCCTTTACACCGGTATTGGAAGCTCGAATTAGGAGGAGGATATCTTTACCGCTATTATTTCTCGGAAAATGCAGATGAATTATGTAAACCCAATTATGAGGTATCGTCGGGAAACAGATCTTTGATGGAAGCACATAAACATATTGCAAATGCTTATTTAAGAATAAATTATAGCCGTAAAAAGTTTAGTGTGAGGATAGAACTGAAAACCGATTACCTGAATGATGGAAAAGGTACAGAAATCAAATTACCGGACCGGGAGGAGAAGATTTCAGAAACTGGTTTGAATCTGATGCCCAAGATAGGATTGAACTGGTTGTTTCCTAAATCTATATTCTCCCGCTTAAATGTGGAATATAGCTTGAAGCATTCCCGACCGCCTTTCCGAATGCTCTCGACCTATGAGGATTTATCGAATGGAGACTATGTATTAATTGGGAATCCTGATTTACGTTCACAAAAGGAGCATACAGTAAGATTCGGAACATCTATAAAAAAAATTTTGCTTAATGCCGGGTGGTCTTATTACGGTGACAAAATTGGTGGATACTGGTACCTGGATGAAAAAGAACGGACGGTCTATACTTATGGCAATTATGGTTATGTGAGTCAGTATTTTATTTCATCGAATTATAGCTATGTCGGGAAAGGATTTAATTTAAATGCTATGTTAGGAGGAAATTATAGGCATAGTAAATTAATTCAAAAAGAAAAACAGGATGAATACTCAATAAATGCTTCTTGTTCGGCGGGATATATTTTTAGAAATCGGTTGAACCTGGGAGGAACATTGGGATATAATGATCAGTTTCAATCCGGATATTCTGCAACTCAAATGCCAGCCTGGTCTTTGTCTGTGTGGGGAGAGATGAAGTTTTTTAAAGAAAGAGTTGAATTGCAAGTAAATTATGCTGATTTACTTCGTTTTAGTAGAGAGACGAGACAACAGGTCAATGCGATTGATTTTGTGATGGATCAGCGAATAAAACAGAATTATATTCCATTGACTGTGACATTAAACTGGCGGATCGGTTCATTCAAAATAAAACCAGTACGGAATATCCGAAAAAGTGTCATAATAGATGATACCTTGCAGGAATAAATCTTAAAATATGGATACTTAAAACTGTTTTTTTAGATAAACAAATAAACGAGTAGAGCTATCAAATATCAAAACTTAAAAATAGCAATAATATCCAATATTCTTTGGAAATCACACACCGAAGAGCTACATAAGCATTCTTTTTTAAGGTTTTAACCGTATTTATTGAGATACCCATCTTTTCTCCTATCTCTTCATTGGTAGCACCCTGAAGACTGTATAAAATCACCTGACGAGTTTGTCGCGGCAAGTGTTCAATAGCGGTATATAATATACGATACGTTTCTTGACGTGTCACCTCCTTCAAAAAAGTCTGTTCACATTCTTCCTCCTGATTACAAACAGACAAATAATTATTTTGCGCCCTAATATGCTTGATATAATCTAAACAATGATTTCGTGCTATTGTATACAAAAATGCTTTAGCATTATCCTCCGTATCAAATTCCTCCCATTTTTCATACACCTTTATAAACACCTCCTGCGCTATATCCACAGCATCCTCCTCATTTCCGATATATCGCCCAGAAAAACGACATATCGGAATAAAAAAAATCTCAAAAAACTTTTTAAATTCTTTATTTACATTCATTTCTACCGAACAATTTTATATCATACAAAATATCCTTCATCACAGCCCACAAAAAACGTCCGTTTATTAT
>JAVXFZ010000059.1:0-5362 GCA_036657595.1 Odoribacter sp.
ATCCACGAATCGGCCACGTTGTATTTCTCTTTCACTTCGGCTGTGGTGTAGAACTCGGTGATAGGAACGATTGTTTTTGTATGCTGTTTTTCGTATGGTTTATTATCGAGCATAGCTTCAATATCAGACCTTTTAATAAAGGAGAGCCGACTACTAATCTTTGATGCTTTTAAATGCCCCGAAGCGACCATCTTATAGACTGCTTGTCTTGTTATGCCTAATAGTATTCCTGCTTTTGCAAAAGATAGAAACTCCATATCCTTTACCGTCTGCTTTGGCTGCTGACTGATAAAGGTTTCGGTTTTTCTTTCAGCTTCCTGAATACGCTTGTTGCGAGTAGTCTCTTTGTAGGATCGACTATTGCAGCGATGAGAACAATAGCGGGTGGTTGTTTTTTGGGCATAGAAAACTTCTCCGCACCACTCGCAAACCTTCTTGATTTTAATACTACTTGTCATTTTTGCTCATATTTAATGATGTTATTTCGCCTGATTTATGTCAACTATCGTAAATCATCGTAAACCATTGTCAACTTTATCCATCACCTTTCTGACGGATTTTTGGTTGCAAACCTCCGAAACCCAAATACGGTACAAAAATGAGCTGAAAAACAAGTATAAACGATAACCATCGTTTATACGAGCAAAAAGAAAGGCGTTGAATTTCAACGCCTTATTAATCAATAGTAACCTATGCTAATCGTTGGTTATTACCAATTACTTTCCGATGCAAAAATGACTGAATATATTACCGAGTATCTCATCGGTAGTTACTGCTCCTACGATAGAGCCGATATAAAAAAGGCATTCTCGAATATCTTGGGAAATAAATTCACCGCTAATGCCTGAATGAAGCCCATTGATAGCTCGCTCGATGGCTACATAGGCGTGGGAGAGAGCTTCGTAATGGCGAGCATTGCTGACGATAACATCGGAGCTGTTTAGGGTATTAAGGTTGACTGTTCGGATGAGTTCGCGGATTAATAAATCAAGATTGGCTCCGGTACGGGCAGAAATAGGGATGATTTTTTCACCGGAGGTAAAAAGGCGGACTGTTTCTTGCAGGGTTAACAGATCGTTTACTTTGTCTGTTTTGTTCAAAATAATAATCAATTGGGCTTGGGGATCTATTTTAGCTTTTACCTGATGATAATATTCTTCAAAACATTCCACACCTCGGCATAAATCTGTCAATAGTAATACAACACTCGCCTGACTGATTTTAAGGAAGGTACGTTCAATACCTATATTTTCGACTTCATCATTTGTAGCGCGAATGCCTGCTGTATCAATAAAGCGGAAAGTGATTCCATTCAAATTAATTGTATCTTCAATTACATCGCGGGTTGTGCCGGCTATATCTGAAACAATTGCCCGTTCTTCGTGTAATAGAAGGTTAAGCAAAGTGCTTTTACCAACGTTGGTATTTCCTACTATCGCAACAGGAACTCCATTTTTTATTACATTTCCTACCGAAAAGGAATGGCAGAGACGATGCAATAAATCCTTGATATTTCCGGCGATCCGAAGTAGTTCTTGGCGATCGGCAAATTCGACTTCTTCTTCTGAAAAATCAAGTTCTAATTCTAAGAGGGAGGTGATATGTAATAATTCGGTACGTAATTTCATCAATTCCGTAGAAAAGCTACCTTTCATTTGTTTCAAAGCCATTCGGTGTGAGGCTGCTGATGAGGCTGCAATCAAATCGGCGACCGCTTCTGCCTGTGAAAGATCCATTTTACCATTCAAAAATGCCCTTTGGGTAAATTCTCCCGGAGCAGCCAATTGAGCACCGCTACGGATCAATAGTTGTAATATCTTTTGCTGAATATAGGCAGAGCCGTGACAAGCAATTTCAACGGATTCTTCGCCGGTATATGAATGGGGGGCACGAAAAATGGTCACTAAAACTTCATCTACCCATTCATTGTTCTCTACGATCTGTCCAAAATGTACCGTATTAGGTAATGCTTCCGCTAATTTTTTCTTAGAGGGAGAAACAAAGATTTGATCGATTAACGCGATACATCCCATTCCTGATAACCGGAGAATGGCAATAGCACCAACGCCTGGTGCAGTTGATAGGGCACAAATTATGTTTGAGTCGTTCATACGAATGATTTTGTACAAAAATACTCATTTAAAATGAAATACAGGATTTCGGCTTTTATACTTTTTTAAATAAATGTTGAAAACTATTGGATAAAATTATGCGTATATATTTGAAAATTAATAGTCGGTGATGTCTGATAAGTGTCAAACAACCGAAAATTAAATAAGAGAAAACAACTAAATAAAACGACCTATTATGAAACGAGTACTATTTTTATTACTAATGTTGGTATTCTTGCTGCCTGTCACGGACAATAAGGCACAGATTCAAGCGACACAAACACAAACTCACTACCAAGAGTTGAGTAAACAACAATTACGTCAGATCAAAAGAGATCAACGGAAAAAAGCCAGAGAATTGGCTAATCAGCAGGCATTTAATGCAGCTACTGAAGCCTTAAAAAATCAAAATTGGGTATTAATGGCTAATACTCTTTACGGACCGAGAGGTGCAGCAATTCCAGTGTCTGACAATACGAATTTTATTCAATTTAAAGGGAATACGGTATATGTACAATTAGCTTTTAATGGGATTGCCGGTCCCAATGGTTTAGGAGGTATTACGGTGCAAGGCACTCCCTCGCAAATCACGAATAATACAGATAAATATGGAAATATCACTTACACTTTCTATGTAAATGGGATAGCCTTGACAGCGCAAGTAGTTGTCAATCTAAGTGCTGGCAGTAATTATGCCAATGCGACTGTTTACCCTATGATGAATGGTAATAATTTGACCTTTTCCGGTGTATTGGTTCCAACCGCACAATCAGGAATTTTCAGAAGTGGATTTATTAGCTATTAAGTTCACGAAGAATACTGTTTATACACTATTAAAGCCTCCGTATTGAGGAGGCTTTAAACATTAGATAACTGTGTGATTATTTTTCAGACAGTTTTAAAAATCATTTATTCATTCTTAAATTCCAATTTGGGTCTTTTCAAGAATACTATTTCTTTTTAATGTCCCTCATTATTTTTTCGAGGTTGTATTGATGGTCAGATCCTGTTTGCTTCCTTTTTCTCTCTGATAATCGGATTTTACTTTAATACCCTGATTATCACTTTTTTCTTTTTTCTTTTCTTTTTTTACTTCTTTACCTTTCATAATGTATTTATTTTAAAGATAACTATTTTAAGTTTGTTGACTTATTTATGATTTACGTAACCTACTTCAATAAGGTTGACTTATTATTACTCATTCTAATGTTTTAAATACTTTATTTCAAACAACTTACAAGAGTGCGAGCACAACAAAATCTATAAATCAATATACAAGTTACAAATATTAAATCTCGTAACAATTATTTTATATGCCAAATCTTATTTTTGCAAGGTAATAAAAAAAATAGAAAGAAAATGCTTTTGGGCAAAAAAAAATCATAAATCTATGTTTTTTGACACTCCAACTATAAAGTAAATCCAAGTCATCATCATTTAAATAAATCCATTGATTTATATTGGGAGATGGAAGTAAATAGGATAGAGAAAACAGGAGGGAGGCTTAAAAGAGAATAGGGACTGTACTTGCGTGCACAGTCCCTATTTTTATTTATTTCGCTTTTTCAAGCTCCACCGTAAAGTGGCGCATAATCGGAAATTCTTTGGTAATCACATAACCTTTGGTAATAGATTCGCGACGGTCGAAAACGTTTTTCAATGCAGCGGCGATCACATCCATGTGGTTGTTTGTGTAAGTACGACGCGGGATAGCCAAACGCAACAATTCCAAACGCGGATAACGGTTCTCGCGTGTCACAGGATCACGGTCGGCAAGGATAGAACCAATTTCAACGCCACGGATACCTGCTTCCAGATACAATTCTACGCCCAGTGTCTGAGCAATAAATTGTTCTTTGGGTACGTGTGTTAACACCTTCTTAGCATCTACAAATATAGCGTGTCCGCCGGCAGGACGTTGATAAGGAATACCGTATTCATCCAATTTAGCTCCCAAATACTCCACTTGTTTGATTCGTGTTTCGAGGTATTCAAATTCCGTACCTTCGTCCAAGCCTTGCGCCAAAGCATTCATATCTCGACCGGACATTCCGCCGTAGGTAATAAAGCCTTCATTCATAATACAGAACATTTGGCATTTCTTCCACAGTTCTTCACATTTAAAAGCGACGAAACCTCCCATATTCACGATGGCGTCTTTTTTTGATGACATAGTCATCATATCTGCATAAGAGAACATCTCCTTCACGATTTCTTTGATCGTTTTATTTTCGTATCCTTTTTCGCGAACTTTGATAAAATAGGCATTTTCAGCAAAACGTGCGGAGTCGATTTGTAAGTTTACACCATATTTTTTACACAAAGCAGATACCTCACGGATATTCTGCATAGAAACAGGTTGTCCGCCGGCTGTATTATTAGTGATAGTCAGTACCACTGCCGGAATTTTTTCTTTCGGATATTTTTTCAATACGGCTTCCAATTTTTCAGGATCCATATTTCCTTTAAACGGCACCTCTAATTGAGTATCGGCAGCAGCATCTATGGTACAATCAATTGCCAACGCTTTTCGAAATTCAATATGTCCTTTGGTTGTATCAAAATGTGAGTTTCCCGGCAATACATCGCCTTCTTTTATAATTGTAGAATACAATACATTTTCGGCAGCACGTCCCTGATGCGTTGGTAAAAAATAATCAAAACCGAGAATTTCTTTGATCGCACCCTTCATTTTGTAGTATGAACGAGCGCCGGCATAGCTTTCATCGCCCAACATCATTTCCGACCACTGTTTATCGCTCATTGCTCCGGTTCCGGAGTCTGTCAGTAAGTCGATAAATACCTCATCACTTTTCAAATTAAAGAGATTGTACTTTGCTTCTTTGATCCACTGCTCACGTTCTTTACGTGTGCTTTTACGGATGGTTTCCACCATCTTAATGCGAAATGATTCTGAAAATGGTAATTCCATAATAACTATGATTTTAGGTTATAAATTTAAAGATATACTTTCATAATGCTAAAAATTCTCTGAAGAATTCATTAGCGTATCATCATAAAAAGAAAATCAATGAGTTTCAGAACTTAAACTCATCGCGCTTTTTGATATTCAGGAAAAGCCGATTTAAAGGTAATATGTCCATCAGGCGTTGCATACGCTTACAAAAATATAAAATAATTTCAAAAGTCCTCCTGAAAAAGATATAAAAATAAAAAGAAACGCATCAAAATATTTTTTCTTCTGAAACAAAGCGATATAAACTTTCACAAATAGGTGATATCAACTATAT
>JAVXFZ010000059.1:5462-16346 GCA_036657595.1 Odoribacter sp.
TTTCTTCTGAAACAAAGCGATATAAACTTTCACAAATAGGTGATATCAACTATATATGCAAAATGAACAATAAAAATTGGAAAATTAAAAATTGAAAGGCCCTTATTGTAAAAAAATTACAAAAACAATAAAAAAGTCAATCTGCTTTAATAGATTGACTTTAATAAAACCTTTCATCTTTTTTTCCTTCCTTCTTTGGTACGGTCTTTCCGAACTTTTTGAGGCGTTTTACTATTTTTAGCAGAGCGGGAATGAAAAGCACCGCCGCCTTTGGGTTTACCTCTTTGATAGACAATATTGGCGGATTGTATTTTCTCTTCATCCATCAATAGATCGGATATTTCAAGATTCTCCGGAAGCTTTAATAATTGAATCTGTTGTCCGATCATTTTTTCTATATCGTCAAACTTAGCTTCTTCTTTAGCGGAAACAAAACTGATGGCGACACCTTCTTTGCCGGCACGAGCCGTTCGTCCTATTCGGTGGACATATTCTTCCGGTATAGAAGGTATATCGAAATTGATCACGTGCGAAACGTCCTGCACATCAATGCCACGTGCGGCAACATCCGAAGATACCATAATTCGTCTTTTTCCCTCCTTAAAAGCCCGTAAAGCGTTTAATCGGGAATTTTGAGCCTTATTGGAATGAAGTACGCTTAATTCGTCCTTCCAATGATCTGCTAATTTCTCAACAATTCGGTCGGCATTCTTTTTAGTTTCTGTGAAAATCATCACTCGACAAAATTCTTCTTTATCTGCTAAGATTGATTTTAGTAGATTAATTTTAGTGGCAATATTAGGTACATCATATCTTAACTGCGTAACAAATTCAACAGGAGTAGCGTGTGACACTGTTTCTACTCTCACCGGATCAGCCGTTAGAAATTCTTTTGCCATTTCGGCAATAATAATGGAAAAAGTAGCAGAAAACAATAAAGTCTGATGCTTTTCAGGGATCACCTCTAAAATACTACGTAATTGAGGCATAAAGCCAAGATCCATCAGTCTGTCTGCTTCATCTACGACGACTGTCTTCACCTGTCCTGTTCGTATGATCCCATTCATATATATATCCATAAAACGTCCGGGGGTCGCAACTAATAGATCTACCCCCTCATACACTGCCGCTTGCTGAGTGCGTATATTAGTGCCTCCGTAGATCCCAACACAACGTATGTCCATAAATTCTGTCAGCAATTCCACGCTCTCACAGACCTGCACCACCAACTCGCGGGTCGGTACAATCACGATAGCACGAGGATAAAGACCTTGTGCATAATGAAGTTTCATCAATATAGGGATCAGATAAGCCAATGTCTTTCCTGTTCCGGTTTGAGCAATTCCAATGACATCTTTACCGGATCGGATAATCGAATACGCCTGTTCTTGTATGGGAGTAGGTGTCTCAAAACCGGCTTCTTCCAGAGCCATTAATATCTGCTTGTCTATATTTAAATCATTAAAAACCATATTTGTATTGCATTAAAGGTCATATAACTGGAGTATGCCGGTCATTAGCCGGAAAGGAAACAAAAGTACGAAAAAGAATGCCGGTATGAAAATAATTTTCAATCTCCTTTCTACTCTGTTTGAAATAAATAACTGGCAACACTGCTTAAAATGAAAAACGCCCTATTTAAATGTATGGTCAAAGACAGAAATAAAACAATTCCATTATCACATAAATGGCTTATTTATCAGCATCTTACATTTTGAATGATTCTATAATATTTTTAAATAGCAATTCCGCAATCGTTTTATTTGTTTATTCAAAAAATTAACTCTAAATTTATTCCACTGATTAACCATAAAACTTTTGAGATATGACTACAATGATTACCTTCAACGAGTTGAGAAAAATCAAAGACATGCTTCCTTCCGGAAGTATGCAAAAGATTGCTACCGAACTGGGAATTGACGAAGAAACAGTTCGTAATTATTTTGGTGGAGATCATTACAAAGAGGGAAAGGCTGTCGGATTACACATCGAGCAGGGACCCAATGGTGGAATCGTAAAATTAGACGATACGACCATTTTAGAAAAAGCGCAGGAAATCCTTCAGTGTTGAAAGAATGAAAATGCATTTTGTATTTGCTCCTATGTACACGTGTGTCCCGGATAGATAAATACATACGATAGCCTATCGTTTAGAAGATATACTTATCTTCATTTTATTGATATCCTCATTCGGGTATCTGCCGTAAGATTCGAATACAAAATGCTTTTAAAGACGATCAGTTTATTCTACACTAACTTGTGAATCCGTGAAAACGATGGCCTCAGGGAAATGTGATATCACATAGGTGGCAGGCAACATCGGATGCTCTGAAGCAGAGAGTATCTTTTGTAAAATAGCGGTTTTACTTTGTCCCAATACAGGGATAAGGATTGTTTTGGCATTTACAATAAGCGATCCGCTCATTGTAATGCGTTTTTGACCGCTTGTCGGATGCTCCGACACCACATAACAACGTTTATCCGTTAGTAGATGGCTGTTATTTGGGAAAATTGATGCCGTATGTCCATCCACTCCAATACCAAGAAGAATACAATCAAAACGGGGCAACGAAGCGTAACCGGGTAATTCCCATTTCACCTGTTCTGAATAACGCTCCGCTTCCATTTCCGGATTCTGTTCTCCAAAAATACGATGTACTTGATGATTCGGAATATTTAAAGGTCGGAACAACATATCATCTGCCAGTTTATAATTGCTCTCTTCATCATCAGGGGCAACGCAACGTTCATCCACCCAATAAAAACGGAGCTGATTCCACCTTATCTTTTCTCGATATTCCTTCATCCACATCTCAAACAATTGTTGTGCGGTTGAGGCACCCGATAAAGCCAAATGAAAAGGTCCACGATGTTGCTCCATACATTCCATCAAGTGCTCTGTAAGTGCTCGAAGAGCTTCATCTGAAGAATTAAAAACATTGAGTTTCATATTCCTACAATTTAAGTAAATACCAATCATCAAATCCATCGACTTAGATATTTGCAATTTACATATTTTTAGTCAAAAATCCTACTCTTTTATAGACAAAATGCCATTTCAAAGAGCAATAACTATTTCTATGCAAATTTGTTCTGATAATAAAATAAGTCAGGCGATGAATAAGCGGCTCTTATCCATTTTTTATCTATTTTTGCAGACACTAAATGGCGATATTTTCTTCGTATGGAAATCGTGTCGCACCATAATTCAAAAAAAATGAACAAACTGATACTAAAGCCGGGCAAAGAACGTTCCATTTTTCGCTACCATCCGTGGGTATTTTCCGGAGCTATTGAAAAAGCCGAAGGTACATTACAAGAGGGCGACCTTGTTAAAATATATAGTTCCGACAATCAATATTTGGCGACGGGACATTGCCAGATCGGTTCCATTGCGGTACGGATATTGACTTTCAAAGACGAAACCATCGACAGCCATTTTTGGGTAAATCGAATAGCAGAAGCCTACAAAATGCGCAAAGCCATTGGTTTAGTTGACTCTACCACGAATAATGTATTCCGCCTGATTCACGGTGAAGGAGACAACCTGCCGGGACTGATTGCCGACTATTATGCAGGTGTAGTGGTCGTACAATTTCATTCGGTCGGTATGTATTTGGAACGTGAAAACATTGCAAAAGCTTTATTAGAAGTCTTAGGCGACCGAATTACAGCTATATACGACAAATCTGAAACCACATTGCCCTACAAAGCTGCCCTTGAACCACAAAATGGCTACCTATACGGTAAAGCTGATAATTTTATTGCTTTGGAAAATGGATTGAAATTCAATGTTGATTGGTTGGAAGGTCAAAAAACGGGCTTTTTTGTTGATCAGCGTGAAAATAGAAGCCTTTTAGAAAAATATGCCAAGGACAAAAATGTTTTAAATATGTTCTGCTACACCGGAGGTTTTTCTTTCTATGCTATGAGGGGAGGGGCAAAACTGGTACATTCGGTTGACGTATCTGCCCGAGCCATTGAATTAGCCAATCAAAACGTTCAATTAAATTTTCCGGGAGATACTCGTCACGAAGCATTCGCTGAGGAGGCTTTCAAATTTCTTGAAAATTCTTATCATAAATACGACCTGATCGTCTTAGACCCACCGGCATTTGCCAAGCATCAGAACGTTTTGAACAATGCCATACAAGGATACAAAAAACTCAACCGGAAGGGAATCGAAATCATCAAGCCGGGAGGTATTATTTTTACATTTTCCTGTTCACAGGTGATGACCAAAGAACTGTTCCGACAAACTGTATTCACAGCGGCAGCCAATACCGGTCGGCGCGTACGTATCCTTCACCAATTGACACAACCGGCAGATCACCCGATTAGCATCTACCATCCTGAAGGAGAATACCTGAAAGGTTTAGTGCTATACGTTGAATAACACATCCCCCATTATTTAAGAGAAAAGCTGATATGGAAGGTACAGAGTTCAATGTTGAAAGCTATCCCACAAACTTATGTTTTGTTTATTCGCTGAATCGTTTAAGAATCTCAACAAATCAACGAATAAACAAAACCTTCGTCTCATACGAAAGCATTTCAACATTTAACATTCAACACAACATCCTTCAATCGGATCTCTTTTCATACCTCTCCATCTTCCTTTGATAAAGCAAATCTCTCTTACTTTATCACTTTCAATTTGTCCCCTGCTTTTTCAATAATATTACGCAAATACCATTCCGGTAGGGCAGGTTGTTTGACATTCGGATTCTTTTCTCCGGGAAGAGCTGTTTTTATATTTCCATCCATATAGCGAGCGAAAAGATAACCATAAAAATCCCTCCAAGTATCGGTCAATTGATCACCGGTATTACAAGAGAAAGAAGTCAGAAACTCAATGGCTGTCGCTTTATTTTGACTGAGCAGAGCATTGGCTCCGGCATCTGCCGCTTGAACAAAATTTTTATATTGAATTTCCAAAGCTTTCTGTTTAGCCCGAATTTCCGGATGGATGGCATTATAGCGGGTATAAGCGAAGTTGGTCACTTGGTTGAACACCCAAAAGGCAGCCTTATTTGTAAATTCCATCATATTCCCATTTCCTACGGCATACGACTCCGGTGTGCGGGTAGAACAGGAATACATCGGGAAATAAACCGTACTGGCTGCGTCATCGACACCAAACCAAAGAATACCGCCGATCTCATTAGCCAACCAACTGCGGCTTTGAGTGATAAACGAAAATCCGGTTTGTTGGGTAGCGGTTGCGCGCTCGTGTGTATATTCTTGACCGTCAACTTGAAAAGTCATCGGACGCCATCTGTAAGGACAAGCGTAGGGACCTGCTCCCGGATCTTTCGTCATATCCAGTTCCGTACCTTCTAAATGATCACGCATAAAATCCATCACTTCCAATACATCCAGTTTCCTACTGGGCTTTACCCACAAAGGCATACGATGCGTAGCATAGCCCTTTTTGTCCCGTTGGATATTACCTTTGACATACTCAAAATAAGAGCCCATATCAGGATTCACCGCATTGAAAAATGCCCATACGCGAATCTCGCAAGCGCGTGCTCCACTAAAATCAACCGGTGCATAAGTATCCGAAAAACTAAAATCTGCGTTTTTGGCATCCTGAGGATAAAAGCCTTTTTGACGGGCAAAAGCAATCACGTCTTTTGAATAAACCGTAGTGACCTCTTTGTTATAAATTTTCTTCATCTGATCAGAAGTAATAGAAGTCTTTCCTTCGAGAGGGAAAGTAGTAATGCGTGCCTGATTGGCGTGTGCACACACATAACCGTCCGGCACCATACGGGCTACCCATACCGCTCCTTTTTCTCCTTCTCCTTTGCCGATCATTTCCAACACCCATACTTCATTGGGGTCACTGATAGAAAAAGATTCTCCAGAGCTGGCATAACCGTATTCTTCAACGAGACCGGTCATTACAGTGATCGCTTCGCGGGCATTTTTTGCCCGTTGAAGAGTGGTATAAATCAGACTCCCGTAATCCATAATGGCACCCGCTTGGCTTTCCAACTCTTTCCGTCCGCCGTAAGTAGTTTCGCCGATTGCCAATTGAAACTCATTCATATTACCTACCACATTATAGGTTTGAGCGGCTTGAGCTATTTTACCCATAAACTTGCCGCTATCCCATTCGTAAATGTCCATCATTGTACCTGCCGGCCAGATACCTGCCGGCCAATGATACATTTCTCCGTATAACACGTGCGAATCGGCAGAATAAGTGATCATTGTCGAACCATCCTGAGTGGTGGATTTCGTCAACAGAAAATTAGTGCAGGCGGAAACTTTTATAAAAGCCGCTGCTAAAAAAAGAACAGTAAAATAAAATTTTTGCATATAATTTAGATTTAGATTTTCAAAATAACTACTCCCTATAAAAGAGGATGAAACCATCAAAACAATTCGCTGACCGATGAACTGAAATACATTAAGATCTCTTATCGGATTCGGTCGAATGATTTTAACAAACTAATATCTTTAATGATATAACGCACCGCCAACCAAGTGAAAATAATACCCACCAGAGGGAATATAAAACTAATATGAGCGTTCCATTCTGCATCGACTTGCCGAATTTGCAACCACATCAGTACAATCAACCCTAATTGTAAAATAATATTGACAACACAAAGACGCAAATGTAAAAACAAAGTTGGTTTCACCGTTTTCGTCTTTCCGCGATGGATAAAAATCGTCAAAACAGCAAGAGCGATAATCATTGAATTTAATAAGAGCGACATCCAATTCCAAGCGATAAATACAGGAGGTGTTCCCGTTTGAACGACTTTCGTGGTATAAAAATCAAAAATAAGATGCTGAGAATCGGTAATAGAAGCTACGGGAATAAAAAACATCAATCCGCTAACGATTGCTGTACAAAGAAGAAATAAAGATTGTATTCGTTGAACCATATTGCTTTAATATTTAATCATTTTAATTATAAAAAACATGAACAACTGAGTCGATTCAGGGTATATTGAATTAATTCCTCCATCCGCTGATAATAATGAGAGGAGGCATCACCGGTGATGCGGTTGGCAATGATCAGGCAAATGGTTGCTGCGCGATGTCCCAACAAATTACACAACCCTGTGATCGCCGCACTTTCCATTTCATAATTCGTAATCTTATAATCGCCAAAGCGGAAAGCCGTAATCCGGTCATTAATACCCGGCATTGCCAAAGGAAGGCGCAATACCCGTCCTTGCGGACCATAGAAACCGACGGCGGTCAAAGTCACCCCTTTAAAAGTATGCTGACCGTCATCCAACCGCTCCACGAGATCGGGTGCTGCACTGACAACATAGGGGCGGGCTGCTAAAGAAGTCCATTGGCAATGCTGAATAAAAGCCTCTTCAAAGGCGCGATCGCAGATCGCCTCATTGCCTGCATAGAAACGAAGAACACCATCGCAACCGATACTTTTTTCAGAGATTACGAAAGAGTTGACCGGAATATCAGCTTGCACCGAACCGGAGGTTCCAATACGTACAATATTCAAAGCTCGCTTCGTAGCCTTAATCTCTTTACTTTTCAGGTCAATATTCGCCAATGCATCCAATTCATTGATGACAATATCAATATTGTCCGGACCAATACCTGTTGAAACAACCGTTAACCGATGTCTGTGATAACTTCCCGTGATCGTATAAAATTCCCGATTACTTTTTTTAAATTCAATATGCTCAAAATGTGAGGCAATGGTTTCCACACGTCCCGGATCACCGACCAATATAATATCATCGGCAATATCTTCAGCAAGAAGATGCAGATGGAAAATACTTCCGTCTGGATTTGTGAGTAATTCTGATGATTGTATCGCTGCCATACTTATATATTAATATAAACGGCTTTAGAGGAACCGGACGATCGGGTAAGAGATCGTGTTCATCCAAGAGCGCAGCCAAATTTAAGTAAAATGTGTCAATGTACCAATTTACAGTACCATTAATTCTCGGCAAAAATAAAGCCATATAGAATAAATAACAGATAGACTGATTCAACTATTTTTGTAACATCCAATATTTCTTCTCCACATTTGATTCTTACCAATAGAATACTTAATTTTGAAACTCGTGCTTATCGCTATTCGGTTGTGTCGGGAAAAGGGGATAACGACGAAAGCTAAAGAACATCAGTCAATGAATTTAATCAATAGTCAAAAATGAAAAAAGGCAGTTTATTCATTATTTTAGCAATGATTCTCATACAGGCGTTTGCCGATAAAATACAACCGGAATTTTCAACAGCAGGATTCTATGACCTTCCGGGATGTGGGCGGGAAGTTTTAAATATGAACGTCGCTTGGCGTTTCCAGCGGGGGAAAATACTACGAGCCGCAGAAACGGATTATCCTGATACAAATTGGTCAGTCGTGTCGCTGCCTCACGGGATAGAATACCTCTCGCCGGAAGCCAGTGGAGGTGTGAACTACCGGGGAGAAGTGTGGTATCGTAAACATTTTAACATACCACAACAACTCAGAAAGAAAAAACTATTCCTACACTTTGAGGCAATTATGGGTAAATCTAAAATATGGGTCAATGGTCAATTATTAAAGACACATTTTGGAGGATTCTTACCGGTGATTATCGACATCACACCGGTAGCCCGATGGGATCAAGAAAATGTGATCGCCGTATGGGCGGATAATAGCGACGATCCCTCTTATCCGCCGGGTAAACCTCAGGGAATGCTCGATTTTGCTTATTTTGGGGGGATCTATCGCGATTGTTGGTTGATCGCCCACGAACCGCTTTATATCACTGATGCCAATTATGAGAATGAAAAAGCTGGGGGAGGACTTTTGATCGGTTATGAAAACGTGTCCGATCGTCAAGCTCTACTGACGTTGAAATCACACTTGCGCAATGAAAGAAAAACACCTTTCAACGGAACAATTGAATATGAATTATTAGAAAAAACAGGCACACAGATAGCGGCGCAACAACAAAAAATACATTTACAGATAGGGCAGGCAGCCCATTTTGAAAGCCGGATGACCGTCAAAAAGCCCCGTCTCTGGTCGCCGGAAACACCTTATTTATATGATCTCTCTATTCGGATAAAAGATCAGCAGGGAAAAGTGATCGACGGATATACCCGCCGTGTCGGCATCCGGAGCGTTGAATTTAAAGGGAAAGACGGCTTTTGGTTAAATGGTCGACCTTATCCCCGTAAATTGATTGGAGCAAACCGGCATCAGGATTTTGCCATTGTCGGAAACGCCCTGTCTAATAATATTCATTGGCGGGATGCTAAAAAATTAAGAGAGGCAGGTATGACCATTATCCGAAACGCACACTATCCGCAAGACCCTGCTTTTATGGATGCTTGCGATCAATTAGGGCTATTTGTCATCGTGAACACTCCCGGTTGGCAATTCTGGAATCAACAAGCTATTTTTGGCGAACGTGTTTACTCGGATATTCGCAATATGGTACGTCGTGACCGCAATCACCCTTCCGTTTTATTGTGGGAACCGATATTGAACGAAACCCATTATCCGGCTGATTTTGCCGGAAATGCTCTTCACATCGTTCGGGAAGAATATCCCTGTCCGGGCTGCTATGCCGCTTGCGACGGACAGGCACGGGGAAGTTCACTTTACCCCGTCATCTTTGGACATCCGGGAAAGGATGAATATTCTATTGAAAAGAAAGAAGATTCAAAAGTTTACTTCACCCGCGAATGGGGAGATAATGTAGACGATTGGAACGCGCATAATTCCACCAGCCGGGTACATCTCGCTTGGGGAGAAACACCTATGCTGATACAAGCGAAACATTACGCCAACCCCTCTTATCCTTACACCAGTTACAACTCTTTGTACGAAACCGATCGCCAACATTTCGGTGGGACACTTTGGCACTCCTTTGACCACCAGCGAGGCTATCATCCCGATCCTTTTTACGGTGGGGTGATGGATGTTTTCCGGCAACCTAAATATTCTTATTATCTATTTATGGCGCAACGACCGCTCGACACCACCGGATATATAGGAGCGGGTCCGATGGTCTACATTGCCCACGAAATGACCCCTTTTTCAGGAAAAGATGTCACCGTTTACAGTAATTGCGATGAAGTACGCTTGCAGCTCTTTGCCGGTGGAAAAGTCTATACGTATGAACGTCCGTTTCCTGCTAAAGGAATGCCATCTCCCATCATTACTTTTAAAGATGTGTATGATTTTATGGAAATGAAAGACTTGGCACGTCAGGGAAAACAGCAAGATGTCTATATGCTGGCAGAAGGAATCGTGAATGGGAAAGTCGTCGCACAGCATCGTCGGGAGCCGGCTCTTCGTCCGCAAAAACTGATTTTGTGGTTAGATAACGAAGGGACACACTTGGAAGCTGACGGATCTGATTTTGTGACAGTCGTCGCCGGAGTGGCGGACGAACGGGGAAACATCAAACGGCTGAACCAATACGACCTCACCTTTACCGTAGAAGGGGAGGGGAGAATCCTTGGCGAACAGGCGGAGGAGGGCTATGCCCGAAAAGTAATTTGGGGATGCCTTCCCGTATTGATCCAATCAACAACCCGCGCCGGTAAAATCAAAGTCAGAGCAGCAGTAAAATACAAAGGCGAACATACGCCGCAGGCGGCAGAAATTGAATTTGAAAGCATTCCTGCCACTCGTTTTTTGTTATATGCTCCTGCTGAACAAACCGCCTTGGAGAAAAACAATCACGCTATATCCATCCATCACACTTCCACTCAAACCGAATTAAAACAGGAAAATGAACGATTGCGAAAAGAACTCAATGCCTTGAAATTGAAAGAAGTGGAACGTCAGCAGGAAGATTTCGGCGAACAACCTTCCGCGACTCCTAAATAACTCTATCCACAGGAGACGACACAAAAAAAAGAGCACCCGATAAAGGT
>JAVXFZ010000060.1:0-16096 GCA_036657595.1 Odoribacter sp.
ATCCCCTATCACCGTCACCTCCGAGAAAAAATGACTCTGCTGCTTATCTATATTTTGTAACTCACTCCCGCTTTGCCGCAACAAATCCATAAGACGTGTCCCCACAAATCCGGAACCGCCGATTAAAGTAATTTTCATACGTACAGTTTTTTTAAATCATCCGAAATACGAGTTACTGTAAATAAACTTTCTACCCTCTCACGAGCTTGTTTTGCGAACTTTTCTCTCAATGGATTATTACCCAATAGTCTATCTATTGCATCGGCTAATTTTATCACATCACTATTAGGAACTTCAAGACCCGTGACACCATCAAGATTCACCCAGTTTACTCCAGAACCCTTTATTGTAAAAGTGACCGCTGGTGTATTGCAGTACATTGCTTCTGCCAATACAACACCGAAAGCTTCATTCTTAGTTATAGAAGGAAATACAAATAAATCTGCCGCATAGTAATATGCAGTTAGTTCTTCATCAGGTATTCTTCCAACAAAATGAATATTAGAAACTTTATTGATTCTTTTTAATTGGCCAGTTAAAGGTCCCTGTCCTCCAATTACTATTTCACATTTAGACGTTATTTTTGAAGCAGCTTCTAATAGATACTGTAGTCCTTTATAAGGCACGTGACGTCCAATAAACAAGACAATCGGTTTATTATTATAAGAATCTTTTATTTGCATGACTTTATTCTTGACTCTTTCTGTATAATCAAACTTTTTAGGCTTAATAATATTAGGTAGTACATCTACCTTACCTTTAAATTTTTGTAAAGACTTAGAGCCTAAAACATAGTTAGGACTTGTTGCCAAAATAATATCTGCTCTTTTTAACAATCTTGTTTCTATAGGCTTAATAAAATAATACAACATTTTTTGAGCTACAATATCAGAATGCCAATGTACTATCAACCTTATGTTCCCTGATAATGAGGAAAGTAGATAATATGCAATTAAAGGATTAGGAGCATGAAAATGAATTACATCTGGTTTAAAATCATGAATTAACTTTTTCAAATCCTTTTTATAAGATATCGACAATGCCTGACTGGCTATTTTTTTGAAAGCTCCAACCCGCATAACTTCAATTCCCTCATATTTATCCAAAATTGTCAAATCGGAATCGTTAAAACAGATCACTCTTTGCTCCACATTATCAACTGAAATCAAGTAATTTACAATATTATAACACACATCTTCAATTCCTCCAGTATGAGGAGGATAATAGTTCGGTATATGAAGAATCTTTTTCATTTTTTAAATAAGGAATATTTGGTAGACAATCTTTTCAAAATGAGCATAATCAAAAATCGAAGAACTGTTATGTGAAGCGAAAGCCATTTTATTATATAAATCCAAATCAGATACTAAATCATTTATTCGGCAAGCAATAGCAGTAGCATCCTTAATCGGTACAGTAAAACCATCCACAGTGTCCACAACAATTTCTGCCTGTCCTCCAATATTAGTAGTAATCACAGGTAATCCCACGCTTTTTGCTTCAACAAGGACTAAAGGCAATGCCTCCCTAATAATTGTCGGAACTACAATCAAATCAATTGAAGAATACATTTCCGAAATAATATCAGAACAAAATCCCATAAATTTCACACGGTTATGGGCTAACATCTTCAAAGAAGATTCTAAATAACCTTCTCCATATATTCTAAATTCAATTTCAGGAGAAGAATCCAAGGCAGCAAGAACAAAATATTCAAATCCTTTTATTTCTATTAAAGAGCCGACAACCGCTATTACAAACTTTTTATTGGTTTTCTCGCCTTTAAATCCCTTATTATTCTGATTAGGATTATAAAGTAACATCTTGTTATCAAGAGGTATACTATCGAATACTACTTTAGAAACACAAAAAATACATTCTGCTTTCTTAAGATAAGAAAGCAGATAACGATTAAAAAACGAATTGGTATTTTCAACCAAATGAGCATGATATATATAAGGCGTATTATATTTCCTATTTAAATAACATGCAAATAGTAAAGCCTTTTTGGTGGTGGCATATATAACACATTTCTCCATCTCAAATTCCCGTCGGAGTTTCATAACATTTACCTTCCAAAAAATCAAAAAACACACAACTTCAAGTATCCGAGACAAAAGTTTCATTGTATTCGGGAATACTTTGGAATGAAGAATCGTAACCTTTGATAAGGGATGCTTATCCCGTACCAATTGCATATAACGGGAAGTTTCTGTAAAATCAACAAAATGTAACGGATGATCTTTAGATAAGATATCACTGACCAATAATGTTATCTTTTGTCCGCCACCGAATCCCGCTTTTGAAGAATCTTCAAATACAATAATTTGTTTCCCTGTAATTTTATTTATCATCAGAATTGATTAACAAGGCACCAAAAAGTAGTTGTCCAGGAATAGAGCATAATCCGGGATAATGGAAAGCACCAATCATAAATAATAAGACTGGAATATTTAAAATCTTTCTTTTTAAAATCACATAAAACCAAAACAATAAAACTCCGACATATCCGTAAGCTTCCAACATATCAAGCCAACCAAAATCAGACATAATCCTTAATTCTTGTCCGGCAGTATAATTATAACCAAACAGGAACTCCATTAACGATTTGTTTAGCATATTTACAACAACCATAATCTGATCCGCTTTAAACGAAATCAGATAGGAATAATAGGTCATAGACATTTTACTCAATAATCCGGCATCTTCATTCTCCATCATCAATAACATGAAATATACTAAGATGAATAAGAATAAAATACCAACAATTAATTTCCATCCCCGATACAATTGATATCTATAAAAGATAAATAAAAAGAAAAGTAAAAATCCCGTTCCAGAACCTAAAAACAGCAACGGTAAAATAGCGTATAAAATATATCTATCTTTATATAAAATCCGTTGTCGCCAGTGAATACAGGCAAGAAGAACAACTACAATACTCGCTGAAACGGTCGGACTACTTCCCAGCCCATAGCTACGATGAAATCCCCCCATCATTTCAGCCGCAGAGATGTTTAATTTCCCTCCCGGCACATTCTTCATCATATCAATAGGTACAATAGTATTAATCAACACAAAATCCAAAATTGTAACACCACATACAAGAAAAAAAAGCAACCGATAATCAAGTTTAAAACCCGAATATTTAAAGAATATATAGAATAGAATAAACCCCCAATAGAACTTAAACAATAATATATTGTCCAAGATACTTATTCCAAAACTTTTCACCACACAAATCACACCCAATGACAGAAATAGAAACAGATCAGTATAACTGAATATCATCGATTTACGTTTCCCTATCATCCATGCAAACAAAAGTAATATGATTAATATATGGGCATAAAATCCTATGCCCATATATTGTATGAACATAAGTAACACAAGAATAAGTCCTGTTATTCTTCTCACAACTCTTAATGTACAAATATTATCTAAAGTTGAGATTTTTCAACTTTAACAAATAGTTTCTTATTTCAGGGAATGTAATAATGCAAAGTATAAAAGACACGATAAAAATTATTCCCATAAAAGTTAGATTATATAAAAGTGCCAATACACTCTTTTCGAGAAACATATAAGGTTCTATCAAGATACATAATATTACACATCCAATTACAGGAATAAAACAACGTCTTATAATACCACCTATATATTGAAAATACGAAAATTGGATCATACGACCAATAATAAAAAAATAAAAAAAAGTTGACAAGCAGAATGCACAGACTTTCATTACAGCAAAAGCGTATAAGCCAATATGACTAAAAAATAAAATAACTCCTCCCCAAAAAACAACGACATTAATGGCAGATGCAAGATATAAAGTTCTGTTACATAGCTTTGCTGTAATCAATGCTTGTGATGGATAAGAAAAGAAAGCAAATAAATTACTGAAAACCAATATGCTTGTCAAAGATATCGCCTGCTCATATTGCACTCCAACCCAACTATAAAGGAAGGGTTTCGCAAGCAACGCTATAATCAGAATAGGAAACACAGAAAGAGGAAGAAGTACTCTTGTTGTAAATAAAAAAAAACGATTCAGTCCCACTTGATCTCCAACACCAATAAAATGGTTAAAGCGTGCTGTAAATGGAGTGTAAATAACCCCCAGAAACGTTCGAAATAAAGCAAGTACAGAAAAAGCAATTGCATAAATAGACACCATTTCAGGTCCCATCAATTTTGCTATTACAATCTGATCTAATTCATAATATAAAATCCAACAAAACATAGAAAAAAGACTAACAAAAGCCAATCCTTTGAGTTTTTCAAAAATTGATTTGTTAAACTTTATATTTTTAATAAAATTCTTAATATCATAACCATAATTCAATACAGCATAGACAAATGCACCGACCGTCACACACAAAGTAATAATTTGGAAAAATAAATAATAACTAACAATCATATAACGTCCATTCGTAAAAAACACCAAAACAGAAAGAATTTTCATCACATTCCCAATAATCAAAATTCGTTGATACTTATAGTCTTCCATCCTGACACTGTAAATAATGCCTAATATTCTTTGAAAAGCTATAATCGGAGAAGAAAATGCCAATATTACTAAAAGCCAACGAGCCGTATTAACATCAGATTGTTTTGTTAATCCGGCAATCAACCAATGAGGATTATATGCAAATAAAAGAATTACGAAGGACACAACAGCCATAAAAATCAAAAGAATAAAACCTGTAAAAGATATTATCTCATATTCTGATTTTCTATCATCCTTTGCATAACATTCTGCTGCAAATTTCTGACCCGCAGTCATAAATCCTAAATCAGCATAACTAAAATAAATTGTCAATGAAACACAAATAGAATAGATTCCAAAAAGAAATTTATTGCCGGATAAATATGGTGTGACAATAAATAACGATACAATACCTAAGAGTACTGAAATAAACTGAAATATGTAAATCTTTATATAAGTTTTTGTATAAGATTTTTCCATTATTTATTAAGAAAACAAATATTATTGTATACGATATATACTACCTCTCACTCTATACAAAACTTCATAATATCTCTCTTTAGTGGTAAAAAGAAACAATAAAGGAAACAACAATTTATATGATAAAAAGAAATTACGATATATCAGCCTGAATACCTCTCTCTTCCTATTAACTTCAATTGCTTCATTTATCTTTGCATTCACGATTCTCACTCTCAACCATCTTAAAGATGTAGCATTTTGTTCTATCTCTTCACTAGTCATTAAAACTGTGGTAAGATGCATAAACAAATCGGTCAACTCTTTTCCCCAGCCGACCTTCATTTGAAAAGTTAATGAACCGTTATGCATACGATATAACATCAAAGGCTCACTACAATAATATACAGATTTTAAATGAGCGATCCGTAAAAAAAAATCATAATCTTCCACTAATGAATAAGCATTATTAAAACTTATTCCTTCTTTTTTTAGAAACCCATTATCCACGATGGAAGCAGACATGCCAATCGTATATGAACGCAAAAGATCTGAAAAGCCATATATATGATCATCTCCCATCTTATTAATCAACCATTTCGATTGATCATTAAATTGATAATAATTAGAATAGAAAATACTGATATCCTCTGATTGCTGAAAAGCTGTTATTCCTCTTGACAAAAAAGATGAGAACCACACATCATCGGTATCAAGAAAAGCAATATATCTACCTTCAGCTTTTGCCATTGCCAAATTTCTGGCCTCACCCAAAGAAGTATGAGAAACGGCTCTGAAATATCTGATTCTTTTATCCTCAAAAGCGGATACAATCAGTGCACTTGAATCCGTAGAACAATTATCCCATAAAATAATTTCCCAATTTTGATATTCCTGAGCAAAGACACTATTGATAGAATCTTTTAAATACTTCTCTCCGTTATAACAGTTCATAATAACGGATACCAGTGGAATTTTCCCTATCATTATTTCAATGTAGCTTTTATAACATTACAAATATAATAGATATCATCCTCTGTTAAAGAGGGGTGTAAAGGTAAGGTAATTAATTCTCTATAAACATTCTCAGTATGTATTAAAGTCGAATTATCCTGATTTACAGCAAATAATGATAGTAAATGATTAGGCTTATAATGCATCCCAGTAGCGACCCCAGCATCTGCTAACTTATCTTTTAATAAATCTCTTTTTTCTGCATCAACCCGAATAACAAAAATATGAGGAACAACTTCTTCATAATTACATTCAACCAACTTGACAACTCCAGATAATTCCTTTTGATAAATTTTAGCATACTTTTGTCTCATCTCTTTAAAATAAGGAAACTTTTTCAATTGAGTATACCCAATTGCTGCCATAAGATTACTCATGTGATAACGCCATCCTTGACTATGTACATCAAAATCCCAAGTCCTAATTCCTTTAAAACGACTATCCGTATCATTTTCAACCCCCACCAATCGAGCATCTTTTATTCGTCTTTGAACTTCCTTATCCTCTGTAATAATCATTCCCCCCTCACCTGAAGTAATATTTTTGATACCATCCATACTAATGCAACAAATATCTCCAAAACTACCGATTAATTTACCATGATAAACCGATCCAAAAGTATGAGAAGCATCTTCAATAACTCTTAAATGATACTTTTCGGCAAACTCATAAATCGCATCAAGATCTCCAACATTCCCGGCATAATGAATAGGCATAATTGCTTTCGTATGTGCAGTCAACTTCCTCTCAGCATCATTCAAATCAATAGTAAGTGTATTATCATTTACTTCACAAGCAATAGGTGTTGCTCCCGTCGCCTTTATTGCCTGAAAACAGGCCACATAAGTCAATGATTGAACCAAAACCTCATCCCCTCCTTTAATGTCTGCACCTTGTAATGCTAAATGTAAAGCAGCAGTACCAGTATTCACCAAAGTAACATCACGCTGAAAAAAAACAGAAAGATCAGCTTCAAATTTTTTCACATCTTGCCCCATTCCAAGGTATTCTCTCCTCAAAACATCGGTTACTGCATCTATCTCTTCTTGTCCAATGACAGATTTAGATAATTTAATATTTCTTACTTCCATGGTGCTTGTCCTGATTTCCAAAATTCCTCCAATATTTGCCGTTCTCTTACCGTATCCATTGATTGCCAGAATCCATCATGCTTGTAGGCAGACAACTGACTATTTTTAACAAGGTTTTCCAAAGGTTCTTTCTCAAAGATTGTAGCATCATCTTTAATATAGCGGAATATTTCAGGTTCTAAAACAAAGAAACCTCCATTAATACGTCCACCCTCCAATTGAGGCTTTTCTTTAAAATCAAGTACACAACTCCCTTCGTCTATTGTCAACTCGCCGAAACGGGCGGTCGGGTGTACAGCAGATAACGTAGCTGTTTTTCTCGATTTCTTATGAAAATCCACTAATTTTCCAATATCAATGTTTGAAAGTCCATCTCCATAGGTCAACATAAAAGTCTCATTCCCAATAATATCTTCAAGACGTTTAATTCTTCCTCCCGTCATTGTATCCAACCCTGTATCAACTAAAGTCACTTTCCAATCTCTGGGATATTTATTTATATATTTCATCTCTCCTGATGATAAATCCACATTAAAATCATTATTAAGAGCATAATAGTTAAGAAAATACTCTTTAATAATCTGCGCCTTATATCCTAAAGCAATAACAAAATCATTATAACCGAATTTTGAATACCAATTCATGATATGCCACAAAATGGGCTGCTCGCCAATTTCAACCATAGGCTTTGGTATCTTGGTTGTATATTCTGAAATCCTTGTTCCTTTTCCTCCAGCTAATATTACCGTTTTCATTTTCTATTTATTTATTCCAATTATATGCTATATGTGATTCCAGAATAGGAATATTTTCCTGTTCAGAAGGATCATGTTCTATATCTGCCAAATTCAATAATAAATTCAACTGTTCACCAACACCTTCAAAACCCATCCAGACACCAGGCGGAATTGTTAAACGTGCATAGTTATCACCCGTCGATAATACAACTTCCTGAAATATTCCGTACGTTAAAGAATCAAGACGATCATCATAGAGCACAAAACGAATTTTTCCAACCGGACATACCAAATTTAATGTCATCTTATGGTGACGTTTCCAAGCTTTGACCGTCCCACATTTAATAGTTGAAAAGTAAGCTTCTCCAAAATCGACATAACCAAGATCAGATTTCTTCATTGCATGGAATATATCGCCTTTGGGATGATATATTTCCTTCAATGGTGTAACGAACACACCCTTAATCATATTGCCCATTTGATACCTTTTTCTCTTGCAATTGTTTCATATTCTTTCACCTGATTAATAGTATAGTCATACATATCACAATCAGTTTTATAATAATTATAATACCAATCGCCTGTAAAATCCAGCAATTTCTCATAATTCAATGTTGCAGTCCAGCGTAAATAAAATAGTGCTTTATCACAATTTAATTTAAGCAAACCAGCTTCATGAAACTTAATATCGTCTGTCACAACATATGCCTTAGACGGCTCCTTAAATTTCCAACATTCACTGAGATTTTCCAATAATTCCTGTACTGTCCTGTTATATTCAGCCGCAGGCCCAAAATTGAAACTCTGACCATTCAGAGTTTCATCAATGGATAATTTTGCTGCAAGATTCAGATAACCACTTAAAGGTTCCAATACATGTTGCCAAGGACGAGTAGCCTTTGGACTTCTGATTTCCACGACCCTGTTTTCCGACCACGCACGCATACAGTCGGGTACAATCCTATCAAGAGCCCAGTCACCACCTCCAATTACATTACCTGCTCTCACAGAAGCCATCCTGACTTTACATCCCGATTGCTTAAAAAAAGAATAATAATAAGATTTAAAAACCAATTCGGCGGCCCCTTTAGAACCACTATATATATCCTTTCCTCCCAAAGCATCCGTTTCCTTATATCCCCAAACCCATTCTACATTATCGTAACATTTATCACTTGTTATAATAATAGCCGTACAAGGATGATTTATCTGACGAAGCACCTCCAAAACATTCATTGTACCAATGACATTTGTTGCAATTGTATCTGTTGGATTTTTATATGAAGTTGAAACAATTGCCTGAGCAGCCAAGTGAAAAACAAAATCCGGACTGATCTTATTTATAATCTGATACAAATTGTCATAATCCCGAACATTCGCCTCATAATGATGAATCTTTTCATTCAAATGCAATACCTCAAACATAGATGGAGAAGTCGGAACATCTTTCGATATACCATACACCTCAGCACCCAATTCCAGCAACCAAGTTGTAAGCCAACTTCCCTTAAACCCTGTATTACCGGTTACCAGAACCTTCTTACCTTTATATACATTATTAATCATATGTATTTTTTGAATTTATTAATCAACTTATTTTTAACATTCACTTTTTCAGGAATCGGCAAATTCATAATAGATCCTCCAATCTGTTCCGCAATCGGACAACAACCATTCTGATAACCAAAAGAAGATAAAGAATCAACAGTTGAAATTATAGGAGCCTGAAACCATATCCATCCGTCCGTCCTCGAACGTAATTTTTTCAAACGATTTGCATCATTACACAGAAAACAAAAACGTAACGGGACAATATCTGCCAATGAGTAGAAGTACATTTTCGGAATCACGATATCAGCATCCTTAAAATGATTTAAAAGCAAATCCAGAAATTCTTTTTTATCTTGAATTGTACGAATATATTCATCCAATACACTTAAACCGATATAGGCTAAAAAAGAAGGCATTTTTGCCGGATATGGATAATAACTCTCTTGTTTAATTTCTGAAAAAGAATCATTTAACAGATAAGGCGAATAAGTACCCCCCAAATGCAATTTATCTCTCACAATTCCCCAATATTGTCTAATGATGAATAGCTTATGATTCACCCTTTCGAGTTTATTTTCCTTTATATATTGGGCTAAAATCTTTTCACAATGACCTTTGGAAAGTGAATCGGCCTGGTTATAAATATTATGAAATCCTTCATTCAAATCTCTATCATGTGTATAGGCAAAACCTCCGATTAGTGTATTCATAGGTTTGGTATGATCTGTTGAAAAAATAGCAGCATCTCCCCAATTTCCCAAAATAACACCTTTATATGACGACAAAAATGACAACGCACAATCTTCCACGAGAAAAATATGATGCCCTCTGGCTATTTTTTGTATCTCGTCAATCCGGCAAGGAATACCAAAAGAATGTTGAGCGACAATAACCTTTGTCGCAGAAGTTATACATTTTCTAAGACTTTCAGGTGATGTTCCAAGTGTATCTGCATCAATATCCACATAAACAGGAGTCGCCCCACATCTGACTACTGCATTCACCATCACGGAACAGGTAAACCCCGTTAATATTATTTCATCTCCTTTTTGAATTCCTAAAGATTGAAGAATTGCATAAAAAGCCATTCTTCCGGATGCAAATGCAGTAACTTTTCCTCCTCCTAATTCCTCAGATAATTGCTTTTCAAATTGCATAATATATGACTCATCTTCATTTTCAATCAAATCCTTTGCCTGACGAACCTGAACAGCATCCAAATAAACTGAAGGAGATATAAATCCCCATAAGATTTTAGGAGATAATATCTTTTTTATAACATTAATTAGCTTCATCATGCAATAATTTATAATACGAAGCAGCCATCCTCTCAACAGTAAATAAAGATAAAAATCGCTGATACCCCAGCTTCCCCTGTTCATCCCTTAAAGTATCGCTATTCAATAACCGAACTATACATTCTGCATAACCATCGACATCATCAATATTAAAAGTATATCCTCCTTCCCCATTCTTCACAACCTCCCTCAATCCTCCAAAATTAGTACTCACAATTACTTTTTTGTATTTCATAGCTTCAATAGAAGTTAACCCAAACGATTCAAAACTTTGCGATGAAATAAGTAAAATATCCACACTAGCCAAAATAGCCATAGCATCTTCTCTATAACCTAATACTCTGACATTATCCTCTATGCCTGTACTTTTTATTAGTCCATAAATACGATTCATATCTTCCGTTTCACCATAACCACAACAAATCAAAGTCGTTGCCGGATATAACTTCAATACTTTCGCAAATACTTTAAATAAAAAATCATGACCTTTTCTTTCCTCATAAGAAGCTAATATTAAACATACTTTATGATCACGAGGGATTGAAAAGAGTTCTTTAATATCAATAATCTGGTTAGTTATATTTTGGGGTATACCATTATATATATAACTTACTTTTTTACAATTCCGAAAGCCAAATCTTTGTTTTATAGACGCAGCACAAGATTGTGAGACACTAACTAAGCTCTTACTATACCTGGCTATATTAGCATCAATTAGATATTCCAACGGGAATAAAAATTTTCTAATTGGAAATGAATAATTATGAAAATTATGTATAGATTTTTTATGATTTCCAATTCCCCAGACAATCGAAACAGCCTGACATAAACGACTTCCAGGATATCCTCCATTAACGACCATTAATTCGTTAAACTTTTTTAATTCAAGTTTTTTAAAGACACTAATTATATAATACACAAACAAACTATAAACTCCAACAAAACGAACAAGCTTACTTAATCCTCCTACTCCCAACCGACGATTACATGAATTCTTAAATTCCTGCACTAAAGGTAAAGAGTATAATTTCAAAGTGAAATTTTTACGTTGAATTGCAGATTGCAGGAAATTTATCCCAGAATGACTTTCATTACACATTAAAGTTATATGATCTTCTTCTGATGGCCAATTATTTATTAGCGACACAATATAAGTATCCAAGCCTCCAACAATATAGCTTTCTGTAAAAAAACATATATTCTTTCTCATAATTTTTCTATTAGCCTACGTATAATTTCAGCATTATCATACATTTCGCTCTCTTTATTCGACACATAATTATATTTATAACTATCATATTTAAACATATCAATCGCCTGTATTTCTATCTGATCAGGTATCTGATCTATATTATATAAAGGACAACCTAAAACCTCCTGAAATCTCTTAACACCCAAACATAATCTCTGATTACTATTAATATCATCTGAAGTTACCAATAGCATTTTCTTTTTGAAAAGAACAGCAAAAGAGATGGCCGTTGAAAAATGGGCAATAACTAATGAACAATTTTTAATCAAATCTCCCGTTTTATCAAACAAAACTTTACGTCCTTTAAAATAATTATGTTCAAGATATTTGAGTGCAATAGGATGAGCTGCAACCACAATCTGACAGCCAATCTCCCTTTCGACCTTATCAAAAAAAACATTCAAAGCATCATAATATTTTTCAGCTGGAATATTATCTTCACCTATCAGCTTTACATCAACATGAAACGGCAAATAATCGTCTATAAAAACAGCATATTTATCAGCAATAATATTCTCATCTTTCTTAATTTTAAAATTATTAAATTTCTGATAATCAGTTGAATTTATATTTCCGAAATAAGTGTGTTTATCAATTTTCAATTTCTCTTTTTTTGCTTTCTGGCATGAATATAAAACAAATTCGAAAGGTCGAATAAGATTTGATTTGAAATATAAGAGAGCAATTAGTTTTTTAAAAAATAAATTCTTCTTCACTAATTTTAAAATCTCAAATACTTTCACGGATTCAATCTCTGGTAAACAGCCATTAACAAAGTACCCCATACGACAGTGGCATTTAGAAAATATTTTATAAGATTTATATGTTATATAACTATAGTTCATATACATTATAAAAATAGTTTCTGGAATACATTGAGATTTTAAAAATAAATTCAAAGAACAGAAAGAAGTAACAGACGTAGTATTTACTCCCGGAACATTTAATTCATTCCCATGTTCATTCGTAGTTATACCTGAAAGATTCAAATATTCGACAACCAATGAAGACTGAACC
Source organism: Odoribacter sp. (assembly GCA_036657595.1). GTDB lineage: Bacteria > Bacteroidota > Bacteroidia > Bacteroidales > Marinifilaceae > Odoribacter. The sequence goes on from JAVXFZ010000060.1 coordinate 12,909, forward strand.
AATTTATCCAATGCAAAAAGGACATTGATCCGACTGTCTAATGGACAAGAGCTTACTATTACTATTTTTTTTATCATCAACTATTCAAAATATTATTTATAAAATATATCTATAATTCACAAATTATTTCTCTAAAAAATCCAAATTAAAAGGTGTTCCTTTTTCTAAATCACACTTCACATGCCTCCCAAGACATTCATTCAAATGTTTGGGATGCAATCCATACCCAGGTCGTACAGAGCGAACATTTTGTGTCGTAACAATATCATTTTTTTTCATATTTTCGGCCACATATAAAGAACGACAAAATGCCCTTCCCTTGACCTTAGCAGGATCCATCGGATAATCCACTTTTCCCAATGCTTTTTCAACATTTCGTATAGATCTCACCATCAATGCAAATTCTTCTTTATTCATTGAAAACTCACAATCAGGACCACCTATTGAACGATCTATGATAAAATGTTTTTCTACCACTGTTGCTCCCAAAACAACGGCTGCTATTGCCACATCTCCCCCCATTGTATGATCAGAGATGCCTACTTTCACCCCAAAACGTTCTTTCATATCGTTTATAGTAAGAAGATTTGCATCCTCTATCAAAGCAGGATAAGCTGATGTACACTTCAATAACGTCACATCATCATTTCCTTGTTTATGACAAGTATCTAAAGCCAGTTCTATATCAGAAGCCATTGCAATCCCTGTCGACATAATAATAGGCTTTCTTTTAGAAGCAACATATTCTATCAAAGGAATATCTGTAATCTCAAAACTTGCAATTTTATAAATTGGATTATTTAAACTTTCCAACAAATCCACTGCTGTTTTATCAAATGGTGTTGAAAAACATTGAATTCCAACCTGTCGGGCTGCTTCAAAAATAGTCCGATGCCACTCCCATGGTGTATATGCCTTCTTGTACAGATCATATAGCCTATATCCTTTCCAAAGACTTTCTGGATCCGCCATAAATTCAGGCTTGTCACAATTTAATGTAATAGTATCTGCTGTATAAGTTTGTATCTTTATTGCGTCAGCACCAGATTCTTTTGCAGCATTAATTGTATCAAGAGCAGTTTGAAGATGATGCCCATGATTAGCAGACATTTCTGCTATTATAAATGTATGATTCATATTATTAATCTATGATTTGGCAAACTCTTGACAAAGTAGTGATCAAATTATACCCGTCCCACGTTAAAGAAAAAGCAGTCGTTTTACCCACTGGAACAATACGGTCTAAACCTATTAAATGATTATCAACCACAAAGTGTTGCAGTTCTTTTTGATCAAAACCATAATAAGCTAATGTCTGATATTTATTCTTTATAATAGGAACAACTTCCTTTAATGAACTTGCAATATATTCTGAAAAATATCCTCCGGCACAACGATAATCGTCTATCAATGAAGATAACTCTGTTAAGCTTACTCGTATAAGTTTGTTATCTACTGTCTCCTCACACTTTATGGGCATAGCCATTGCCTGACGATAAAAAGCTATTAATTTATCAACAGCCAATACCTCCTGAAAAACATATTTGCGTTTTACCACAATATCTAGCGCCTCCCAAAAACGTTTCTGAGAATTATAAATATTTTTCACATGACCAAACCAAATAACCAAATGGGGAGCAGAACAAGCATTTTGATCAAAAAGATAAGTATCATTATAAAAACCTTCAGCCAAGTCTCTCACCTGATTATTATCTAATTTCTCAAATTCATCAGCTTGTATTGCAGCCAAAGAATAACGGTCTGCAAAAGTCACATCAAATGAACGGGCTGGAATACTATTGTTACGAATGTGCCCAATAGTCTCATCCCCCCCCCAAATCACCCGAACATTACAAATTGAGGAAAAATATTCTGTAGCGCTACTATGTCTATCATATCTTACCAACGCGATCTTATCAGCAACACTTCTTTGATCCTCATTTTGTGCAACCTCATATATATGCTTAATAATTAAATTTACCTGCGGATATTCTTTAGTTGAAACCCGCACAATATTAGAGTTACCACTTAACATACCTGCAACTAACGAATATCCAAAATTAATCGGGACATTAGATGGAGCAACATGAAATACAACCCCACGTCCCAAACGAATTTCAGTGTTATCTAAATATTGATTTCGCAAAGTCAGCAGATTTGCTTTACGACAAAAAAAAGCAAACGTTACGATATCTGGAAATAAACGACTCTCTTTATCTTTTAGTAAAGAGCCAGATAAAGCATTTAAAAATAGGATAACTTTATCTGCAAAAGGTTCATCCGGTTTGCACTTTCTCCAATGTTCCCAATTGATCACTTTCGGAAACAGTAATTGGAAATCTATTGTTTTCTCAAAATTTTGCTGCATAAGTATCACTACATCCGCGGATTTCCGCATTTTTTATACGCCCTGTAATTTTAAAATATTTCCCCTTTCTTCCGCATAGACAATCATCCTCTCCCAAGATTATTCCCTCATCTTCTGTTAAAAGCACATGACCAGGATAACTCAAAGGTAAAATTGAAACAACTTCTATAATTCCTTTTTCTCCAATTGAAGCTAAAGAGAAATCTTTAGCTCTACGAGTAAGGATGTCTGAAAAAATTGACGTATGAAGATTACCACATTCACACTCCATATATATGCTACCAGTCTGCTCCACCATTCCGTAATAATCATGTATATTATTTTCCTCAATTCCACAAATCTCATGTAACGAAGATTTAAACTCCTTGGATGAAACAGATTCTGAAATTAATTTTTTCCACCCACCTCCATGAATTAATATACCTTTCGACAAATCAAATTTATGACCAGTTTTCAATAATTGTTTATAAAAATGTTGCCAGACCATAAAGGTAAAGCCAAACATAAATATTGGTTCTCCTGTATGTTCCCAGAGGAATTCCTGTAATAAAGGAATATTCAACTGCATCTCATCATTCAATACATATATTTTTTTAGAACCAAACATCGAAAAACCCAAAATACCTGCACCGCGGGCAGAAAACATATTCCGATCTTTCACCACATTACTGGAATCAAGAATCAACATTGGAACTCGTTTTGTACCGATAAACGAAGAGACAATTTTTGTCAATGCCTTTGTCTGACAGGTTGACGTATCCCGATCCAAAAAATACGAGATACCTGCTGACCAGTTGTCCCAGAAGAAGTCATCGTTTTT
>JAVXFZ010000061.1:0-12758 GCA_036657595.1 Odoribacter sp.
ATTATTCGTATCAAATCGTTTTTTTGGAAAATCATATTCCATTAATTTATGCGACAAATATACCTAAAATTAGTTTTCTTTTCGTATTTTTTATAGTTTTGAGCGAAAATCTAAAGATATGTGCTCAATTCATACATTTTTACTCAATCGTCACTTTTTATCGAATGATTCTGACCACTCTATCACGGAATGGTCCGATTTCCCGGATACAAGCATCTTGCAAGGGATGGCTGCAAAGGATTTTAACTCGGAGTATCTGCTCCTATATACAGGTTTAACACCTGTTCACCTCTTGCCTTATGCGATCGAACGAATGGTTCAGGCGGCAGAGATGAGCGGAGCGGATCTTATCTATTCGGATTATTTCAAAATGAAAGAAGGGATCCGTACACCTCATCCTACCCTTGAATATCAAAGCGGAAGTTTAAGGGATGATTTTGATTTTGGACCTTTGATGCTATACAGACGGAGTGCATTCTGCGAAGCTGTTCGCCAAATGGATCAAAAATATCGTTACGCGGCTTTGTATGACCTAAGACTCAAAATATCACAAGCCGGCACGATTTTGCGGATTCCGGAATTTCTCTATACAGTCACCGAAACAGATCTGCGGCTATCCGGCGAACAGCAATTTGACTATGTCAATCCTAAAAACAGAGAGGTGCAAATCGAAATGGAGGCTGCCTGTACCTCCCATCTAAAAGCAATAGGAGCTTATCTATCACCAAAATTCAAGTCGGTGAGCTTTGATCAAGGGAATTTTCCGGTAGAAGCCTCTGTGATTATTCCGGTAAAGAATCGAATCAAAACAATTGCCGAAGCAGTCAAGTCCGCCCTCCACCAACAAACAGTCTTCCCTTTTAATGTGATAGTAGTCGATAATCATTCAACGGACGGGACTTCCGAAATATTAGCTGAATTGTCACAACAGTATCCTTCTCTGATCCATCATACCCCCGTTTCGCAGGATCTTGGCATTGGTGGATGTTGGACAGAAGCTACAATGCTACCCGAATGCGGTAAATTCACTGTCCAATTGGATAGTGACGATCTTTATAATAGCCCACACGTTGTTCAAATGATTGTTGAAGCTTTTTATGGACAGAATTGTGCGATGTTGATTGGCAGTTATCAAATGGTTAATTTTAAACTGGAAGAAATACCGCCGGGCATCATTGACCATCGGGAATGGACTCCCGACAACGGACGTAATAATGCACTGCGTATTAATGGACTGGGAGCTCCCCGAGCATTTTATACACCGGTGTTGCGACAAATAAAATTTCCTAATGTCAGCTATGGAGAAGATTATGCTGTCGGACTTGCTATTTCACGTAGTTACCGTATCGGCAGGATTTACGAACCCCTGTATCTTTGCCGTCGCTGGGAGGAGAACTCTGATGCAGCCTTAGATATTCATCGGCTGAATGCTTACAATTTTTATAAAGATAAGATCAGAACGCTGGAATTGTTGGAACGGAAGAGGAAAATCAATACAAGTGGTGAAGAGTGGAAAAAATAAATAGCTCTATGGATTTAACACAATTATATGAACAACAAGTCCGTGATTTTGAATTAGCCCGAATCAATTACGAGCATTTGAAAAATGTAGTCTACCGCACCGTCCATTTCCCGGATTTCAATATCCGACTTCAATACAATCCGGCACGAATGATTTCGACCAATGCGAAAATTGATGCTACGACTTTACTGAATCGAAAATGTTTTCTTTGTCCGGAGCAAATGCCAAAAGAACAAAAAGGAATCGCGTATGGCGATCGTTATCATATTTTTATCAATCCTTATCCGATTTTCGACAAGCATTTCACTGTGCCTGCAAGTGATCATACTCCTCAGTTGATCTGTGGACGATTTGAAGACCTGCTGAGTCTGACTTTTGATTTTCCGGAATATACCACATTTTATAACGGACCCAGCTGTGGGGCTTCTGCTCCCGATCATTTCCATTTTCAAATGGTTCCCCGCCATCGGATGCCACTCGAAGAAGATATAGACAAGGTATCTCTACGGGAATATATCTTACAGAAAGAGCATTATTCCCTGTCTACCCTGAATCGTTATCGACGAAATATACTTCTGCTTCAAGGAACCGATCGACAATTATTGAGCCGTTTGTACACGCGCATCCAAAAAATAGTGGGTGAAGAAATACCTTACGAAGAGGAACCAATGATGAATCTTCTTGCTTGGTTTGAGAAAAATCAATGGACCATTTGTATTTTTCCCCGTAAAACTCGCCGACCATGGCAATTTTATGCCGAAGGGAAAGAACAGGTGTTGTTCAGTCCCGGATGTGTGGATATGGCGGGACTCATTATTGCCCCCCGACGGGAAGATTTTGACAGGTATTCGGAAGAGTTGTTGACTGATTTATTCCGACAGGTCTGTGCAGAAAAAGAGGATTGGGATAGAATCCTACAACGTTTGAAGGAGTAAGGGGAGATTTTATTTCTATCTCTTTTGATGATTAAACGGTTAAATAATTAAATAAAAATATGATAAACGAGATTCCAGAGCTTGAAGTGGGCATTCTTTTCTCTCCCAATATCCGATTCCGCTTAAATGGTCCTTATATCCGTCAGGACAACGGGAAGCCATATTCAGGCGATTATTGTGTCAGCAAAGAGGCGGAGAAATATCTATTGGAAGGAAACTCTGGAACAGAAGAGGTGGCACTTCCACTCACCTTTTATCCGGAAAATTTTGAAGCTGAAGATTTTGACCTAACCGATGTTGTTATCGGTATTCACTTCCATTGGGAACGAAAGGAGAATCAGAAATTCAAGGGCAAGTTGAAAATCCTTGACGAAAGCGAACACCTCACAGCCATTAATATTCTTCCACTTGAAGATTATCTGCTCAGTGTCATCTCATCGGAAATGAGCGCAACCTCCTCTCCCGAACTATTGAAAGCCCACGCGGTTATATCCCGAAGCTGGCTATTGGCACAAAAAGAAAAAGCCAAAGAAGTAAAAGGGACATACGATTCCGGGTATCAAACAGAAGACGAATATATTCGTTGGTACGATCGGGAAGATCATACAAATTTTGACGTATGTGCCGACGATCACTGCCAACGCTATCAAGGTGTCAGTAAAGCTTATACATCGGCTGTCAGCGATGCCATTCATACAACTCGAGGCGAGGTATTGATTTCCGATGGAAAAATATGCGATGCCCGATTTTCCAAATGTTGTGGTGGTGTGACAGAACGTTTTGAAAATACTTGGGAACCTATCAAACACAATTATCTAAATAGCATTACCGATACCCCTACACCCATTATAACGGGCGATTTAAGTCAAGAAAAGGCTGCACGGGAATGGATTCTATCCTCTCCCCCCGCATTTTGTCATACAGATGATCCTCACATATTATCAGAAGTACTGAATCATTACGATCAAGAAACTCAACATTTCTATCGCTGGCAAGAAGAATATACCCCCGAAGAATTATCTGCCTTAGTCAAGCGGAAACTGGGTATTGATTTTGGTACGATCACTGATCTACAACCCATTGAACGAGGTGTCTCCGGTCGACTGATTCGCCTAAAAATTATCGGTACGCACAAGACGATGACAATCGGTAAAGAACTGGTGATCCGCAGTGCTTTCTCCGAATCCCATCTATACAGCTCTGCTTTTATCATTGAAAAGTCCGATGGGAAATTTATTTTTCACGGAGCCGGTTGGGGACACGGTGTCGGACTATGTCAAATCGGTGCTGCTGTGATGGGTGCACAAGGATATACTTACCGCGAAATATTGCAGCATTATTTTAAAGGAAGTCAAATTCAAAAAATATACGAATAACATAAATGAATCGTATGGAAAATACCAAACGTTCCCCCTGGCTCTGGATACCCTCTCTTTATTTTGCACAAGGACTTCCCTACGTTATCGTTATGACGGTCGCCGTCATTATGTTCAAACGTATGGGACTGTCGAATACCGATATTGCGTTTTATACCAGTGGATTGTACCTACCTTGGGTCATCAAACCCTTATGGAGTCCATTAGTGGATTTATTGAAAACAAGACGTTGGTGGATTGTTAGTATGCAAATTATGATTGGAGCAGGATTAGGAGGTATCGCTCTGACTCTCGAAGGTCCCTCCTCTATTCGCTACTGTCTGGCATTTATGTGGCTGTTGGCATTCAGCTCCGCCACTCACGACATCGCCGCCGACGGCTTTTATATGCTTGCTCTGAATGAAAAAAGGCAAGCCTATTTTGTAGGTATTCGGAACACTTTCTACCGTTTGGCTGTTATTGCCGGACAAGGGCTGTTAGTAATGGTTGCCGGGTTGTTGGAAGAATATTATTCTTCCCGCCTACCTGAAACAGTAGCTATCCCCCGCGCTTGGTCGATCACCTTCTATATACTAACAGCTCTCTTCGGATTGTTATTTATTTATCATCATTTTTTACTTCCCCGTCCGTCCAATGACACGGCTCACCTTTCCGACGATCGAGTAACACCGACAGCTATCATCCGACAGTTCATAGACACATTCAGATCCTTTTTTCATAAGCAACAAATCGTCCCCGCTTTAGCTTTCATTTTGCTTTATCGGTTTGCCGAATCACAACTCGTCAAAATAGCCTCCCCCTTTCTGTTAGACAAAACAGCAATCGGAGGACTCGGATTATCCACCGCACAAGTTGGTTTTATTTACGGAACCATCGGCATTATCGCGCTCACACTGGGAGGTATCATAGGAGGCATTGCTATGTCGCGCAAAGGACTGAAACATTGGATTTGGTGGATGACCACAGCAATGAATTTACCCAATGTGGTTTACTTATATTTAGCTATATCACAAACCGATAACATTACGTTGATTTCCTCTTGTGTCGCGATCGAACAATTCGGCTATGGATTCGGATTTACGTCGCTCACTTATTTTATGATGTTATTCAGTGCCGGCAAACATCAAACAGCCCACTATGCCATCTGCACCGGATTTATGGCATTAGGAATGATGTTACCCGGTATGATATCCGGATGGATACAAGAATTAATCGGATACCAATCTTTTTTCATCTGGATTATGCTTTGTACGATTCCCAGTTTCATTGCAACCAAATTCATTCACATTGATAGATCTTCGGACAAAGAATAAGGATAAAAATAGCCACACAAGCTATCGGCTAAATAATGAATATTTAGGGCTATCATCTTTGAGTGTATCCATTGATCGTTAAAAAAATCTGTTGTCACAAGATTATAGGAGAAATAATTCTATTATTTTAATAAAAATCTGGTTTGTAACATCTTATTTATTTCCATCGCCCATGGAAATAAATCTATTTTATTATTTTTCAGTGTAGAATTGTATATGTGTCATATCTTTTTTAATATTTTAAAAGAATTGCTTTCAAATACGACAAGTAACTGAAGATCAATACACTTAATATTCTATTCAATCAACAAACTGAATCATGTAAATGCATTTATTAACTCCTTGTTTTCAATTCGTTAGAATTATCTCCCCCATTATTCAAAAAAAAATCCGTAGCTTTCTTTAGCAAATGCTTTCGAAATTTACGGACAAGGGCTTTCTGCAAAAGGTATTTAATTTGTCTTGCAATTATATTTCACTTCAGCCAATTCTTTGTTGGCATCGACAATTTTCTTTTTCAACGATTCTTTAAAGTCGATCATTTTCACTTTCAATGTTTTATCGCCGACCGCCAATATCTGCACAGCTAATATGCCGGCATTCATCGCTCCATTAATAGCTACCGTAGCTACCGGTATGCCCGGAGGCATTTGAGTGATTGCCAACAAAGCATCCATACCGTTCAATGATGCATTGATAGGTACGCCGATCACGGGCACCGGTGTCATCGCAGCGATCACTCCCGGTAAATGAGCAGCCATACCGGCTCCGGCAATGATCACTTCAATGCCTCTTTTCGCTGCATTCTTAGCAAATTCTTCCACTTCAACAGGGGTGCGGTGTGCCGATAGTGCATTCATTTCAAAAGGAATGCCCATATCATCAAGCACCTTCGCTGCCTTCTCCATTATGGTAAGGTCGGAGGTACTCCCCATTATAATACTTACTCTCGGATTCATTTTTTTATGTTTTAATGATCTATATTTGTTTATACATTCGATCAACATACAAAAGTAAATATTTATTCCCAAAATATAAGAACTTCATTCCCTATATTTTCTTTCAGTAAGGTCAAAAAAATGGAATGAGATTTTAATATTTTAAATCGCTTTGTTTCGATTAAAAGGCAGCTTTAATGTATATGGTTAAAAAGGCGTATGGGTTAACAGATCGTCAGCCGGCAGATAGTCTAAAAATAAGTTTCACTCAAAAAGTAGATGCGTTTTATATATTTCTTTCTTTTCATCCATTTGTGAATTAAAATAGTAGAAACTTCGTAATTCGCTGAATATAACATCGTCATTTCTCTAAAAAATATTACTTTTGCAGTTGTAATTTATTATTGTAGCATCTTCATAATCTTGTATCTACAATTTTAACATTCTGAATCCGGATATATGAAAAATATAACATTGCATAACAAAGAATTCCGTCCCTTTATCGAAGCAAAAGTGATCGATCAAGCAATTGCGGATATAGCTGGGCAAATGAATCAGGAGCTACAAAATGACAAACCGCTGTTTCTAAGTATCTTGAACGGTGCTTTTATGTTTACATCCGATCTTATAAAACTGATCAGCATTCCCGGTACACAGATCAGTTTTATAAAAATAGCTTCTTACGCAGGTACTGATTCTACGGGTGAGATCAAGGAATTGATCGGCTTAAAAGAAGAGATTGCAGGACGGACAGTTGTTATCTTGGAAGATGTTGTTGACACCGGACGTTCAATGACGTATTTACTTGAATATTTAAAAGGAAAGAATCCGAAAAAAATAGTTGTTGCCACCTTGTTTTATAAACCCAAAGCTATTGTTTCGCCAGTGCCGATTGATTATTATGGCATTGAATTAGACAATGATTTTGTTGTCGGACGAGGATTGGACTACGATGGTTTAGGTCGGAATTATTCGGATCTTTACATCTTAAATTTATAAATATCAAAGATGTAGACGGACGTATGAATTTTCTATCTTTTTATTTTTCAATTCTAAGCTTTTAAATGTAAGCTTTTAGCCTCTGACTTTAAAAGACTTTGCTTTAAACTTTTTTACTTTATACATTTTACCTTATTTTATGGCTTCTACGAATTTTGTTGATTATGTAAAAATATTTTGCCGCAGTGGTGCCGGAGGCGGCGGCTCCGTACATTTACACCGAGATAAGCGAACGATGAAAGGCGGACCGGACGGTGGCGACGGCGGACGAGGGGGACACGTGATCATTCGCGGTAATAGTAATTATTGGACGTTGATCCATTTGAAATATCAACGTCACGTTTTTGCCGGAGATGGCGGAAGCGGTAGTGCCGACCGTAGCACGGGAAGCGATGGTGATGATATTACGATTGATGTGCCACTGGGAACTGTTGCCAGAGATGCCGACACGGGCGAAAAGATTTGTGAGATCACCACAGAGGGTGAAACATTTAATATGGTGAAAGGCGGACGAGGCGGACAGGGAAACTGGCATTTCCGTTCTCCTACGAATCAAACGCCCCGTTTTGCACAACCCGGTGAGCCGCGAATAGAGCGTTCGGTGATTTTGGAATTGAAAGTCTTAGCAGATGTCGGATTAGTTGGCTTCCCAAATGCCGGAAAATCCACTTTATTGTCGGTCGTTTCGGCAGCAAAACCCGAAATTGCCAATTATCCATTTACTACGCTTGTTCCGAATCTTGGTATTGTTAATTACCGTGACGGACGCTCGTTTATTATGGCGGATATTCCCGGAATTATCGAAGGTGCCCACGCGGGGAAAGGATTAGGGGTCAGATTCCTGCGACACATTGAACGTAATTCGGTGTTGTTATTTATGGTTCCTGCCGACAGTAAAAACATACGAGAGGAGTATAATATTCTACTCAATGAGTTGAAGCAGTATAACCCCGAACTATTGGATAAGAAAAGAGTGTTGGCTATTTCTAAATCCGACTGCGCAGATAAAGAATTGATTTCCGAAATGGAAAATGATTTGCCGGATATTACTTATGTGTTTATCTCTTCGATTGCAGGGACTGGCATCACAGAATTGAAAGATATTTTGTGGAAAGTCTTAAATGAATAAAAAGACGGACGGTGCATTACTGCTCCCGTCCGTCTTGAATGATGACATTCTAATCAGTTCTTGCTATTTCATCGAAAGAGCACAAGAGAAATGAGTAGGATGTCATTTTTCTTTTTTCTTTTTATCCGATCCTTATTCGCCGGCACTTTTATTGGACTGGATGAAAAGACTTCCGGAAGACATATCCAAGAATACTTTTCCCGAATATTTGACGTTTCCAATAAATTTTTTGCCAACAATCACATTTTTTGATATTGTCGGTTGTTCGTCCAGCTGCATTTTATCAGGAAGGTCTATTTTTAATGATTTGTTGTGCTTTAATTCAAGGTGGTAACCGGCATCAGCCATAAAAGTCAGACCCACTTTTGTAAATGAACTTTTTAAACGAATTTCAGAAAACATCAGTTGGATGTTGCGCACATTCATCTCTCCCATTTTCATATCCATATCCAAGATGTTGCCGATGTCTTTTACTTCATATTTGGTCATAGAGGAGCTTCCTGTCAAGTCTTCAATTTCTCCCAGTTGCATTAAACCACCGGAAGTTCGTATGTTTAATTTGTCAATAGATTCAAATTGTCCTTTACACGAATTGGCGACTATTTTTATTTCTTCGCCGGATTGTATTTGGATCGTACAATTTTTGAAGTCGCCGTCCATTGTGTTTACTTTTTCTACGGCAAAGTTTCCTTTGTCCTGTTTGATATAAAATTCTCCGTCTTCCAATGTAGCAGCTTTGAAATCACCATTACGCATATCTACATTTAGTTCTCCTGCATAATTTCCTAAGTAGATGTTACCATTATTATTGATTAAGCGCAATTTTATGCCTTTCGGTATGCTCACTTTATAATCTACACTCAAAGTCATACCCGATAGCAATTGTGAGATTGTCATATCTTTTCCGATGCTGGTTTCCAAATTTAGGTAATGCCCGTTCTGAGCTTCGTTGATCTGAATAAATTCAAGGGTTTCGTCGGCTTTTACAGCGGATTTCGCCGTAATTTTCATTTCCACAGATACGCTAATTTCAGTACCTTCGCCCTGAGAAATTTCAATTTTCCCATAAGAATTTGATAGAACGAGTTCTTCTATTCCTTCTTTTGAAAAAGTTTTTTCATATTTTTTTATACTTTCCTCAGCTTTTAGTTGAAGACATAAAACCAAAAAACATAAGACCGTAATTATTGCTTTCATAAATGTATCTATTAAATTTATTTTGTTTCATCTGCTCCGGCAGACTGTTCTGTTTCTTCTTCCATTTGTTTGTAACGGGCAGCAAGGTAGGCGATCATTTTGCTGAAAGAATCCATCGCACTGATTGTTTCCCGATGAATTTCCTTTTTCTGTAAACGAAGCATTAAATGACCATATAAACCATTTAGAGCCAATTCCACGTCCGATACGCTATTATCGACTCCCGCCTTGTTTCTAAATTCGACCAGATTTCCGGCTGCCATTGTCACCAGTTGCTGGTATCTCATATCCGGCTGTTTGTACAAAAGGAAAAAATGTAATTCTGTTAATTCATTCACTATATTTTTCAATACCTGAATATGTCCCTTTTCTTCTACTTTTTCATATTTCATTATCGCAATCAGGTTGTCATACCAATTATGAATTTCCTGATTCGTTTCTTCGTTTGTATGAAAGCCGGCAACAAGGTATTGGTCGACTTGCTGTATGTCTAATTTTAGAGCCCGGAGCATATCCTCCACTTGCCACATATATAAAATATATTCAGCAATATTACTCTTTTTTTTCTCGCGAGCTATTAACACTGTTATTTATTTTTATCTATCTATTTTAAAATTCTTCTTCTCCTTCTTTTAGCTTATCAATTAATCGGCGATCCCGCTTGGTAGGACGCCCTGCTCCACGGGGGCGCGACTCAAAGCCATATATCTTTGCCGCATTTAATAATGCTAATGTTTCTGGCGGTGTAATGTCTTCAACATAATTCACCGCTAATTGTGCCGATACTCGACTTGCAATCAAACCTTTCACTAAATAATGCCGTTCAATGGGTGGCATTTTTACTTTTACGATCTCACCACCTCTCAATTCCCGAGAAGCTTTTGTGTGTACATCGCCAATGGAAACGTGTCCCTTTGAGCATTCTTCTGCAGCCAATGAACGTGTCTTGAAAATTCTGACCGCCCAAAGCCATTTATCAATTCTGACTTTTTCTTCCATATTAGAAGTTCATAAACTGCCAACGACAGTGTTTCAATGTCCTGATTCGTCCGGTATCTGATCGTTTAATCGTTTTTGATGTGAACGAATCAACAGTAAAGGATCAAGTTAATACAGCAATAATGCTATTTATTTTTTTGTATTAAATATGTTCATCGTTTTTACAATCCCTTGTAAAACGAAGGTCGTAATAATTTCTCCCCCTCTTTCCATTAATGCCGGCATTTGGGTTCTTTCCTCTTCATCCCATTTTCCCAGCACGTAATCAATCTGCTGTCCCCGTGAAAAGGTGTTTCCAATCCCATATCTTAAACGGGCATACTCAGTAGTCCCCAATAATGCATTGATGCTCTTCAATCCATTGTGTCCTCCGTCACTTCCCTGCCCTCTCAAGCGCAAGGTTCCAAAAGGTAATGCTAGATCATCAACAATAATCAATAGATCTTCTAAGGCTATTTTTTCTTTTTGCATCCAGTAACTGACAGCCTTGCCACTCAAATTCATATAAGTATTTGGCTTGAGTAAAACCAATGTTCTACCTTTTACTTTCAGTTCACACACCGCACCGTAACGCATATCTTCAAAAACAGTATTGGACGCCTTAGCAAAGGCGTCCAATACATTAAATCCGATATTATGTCGTGTATCCTGATATTCCGAACCGATATTTCCCAGTCCAACAATAAGATACTTCATATTATCTTAATTAATTTGTTTCCTGAGCTGCTGCTTTGGCTGCTCTGGTCAGTTTAATTTGTGCAATAACAACTTCCTTCGGATTTACAACCGCAAAGTTTTCATACGACAAATCTTTTACTTTGATTGTTTTTCCCAATCCAAGATTAGTTACATCCAGAATCAATTCACCCGGCATATTCGTTGGTAATGCCTTTACTTTCAGTTTTCTAACTACTAAAGAAAGTTTACCACCTGCTTGCACACCTTCTGCAAATCCTTGTAGTTTTACAGGGACTTCCATAATCACCGGTTTTTCATCGCAGATTTGGTAAAAATCCATGTGTAACACACGGTCGGATACCGGGTGAAACTGAATTTCACGCATCACTGCATTGTATGACTTTTCGCCAACATTTAGTTTAACCATATACACAATCGGAGTATACAGTAATTTTTGCAGGTCTTTTTCAATGACAGAAAAATGTATGTTTTCTCCACCACCATAAAGTACACAAGGAACTTTCGCCTCAGCTCTCAGGGCATTTGTAGCTTTTTTACCTAAATCACTTCTTAATTCACCCTGTAATTCAAAAATTTGCATAACAAATCATATTACGTGTTACTCAAAAACGGATTTCAGCTCCGGGGGTATGAGCCAATCTGTTCTCCCATCACACAATTTTAATTATTCCCCGTAAATTCAGAGTGCAAAGATAGGAAAAAAGTAAAAAGGTAAAAATGAAATATACAAAGTTTTTCTGCTTAAAAACTTTTTTCTTTCAAATATTGGTTTTACTTTTGTGCATTATTAATCAATAAAACTATTAAAAATGGCTTACGTAATATCTGATGACTGTATTGCTTGCGGATCATGCGAAGGAGAATGCCCGGTTGGAGCAATCTCAATGGGGGCTGATCATTATGAAATTGATGCGAGTGCTTGTACCGATTGTGGCACTTGTGCTGGTCAATGCCCGGTTGAAGCAATTAAACAAGCTTAATCATTATAAGAGCAAGGACAAAGAAAACGGAGTTTTAAAACTCCGTTTTTTTTATTCTTCCCTGCAACTGCAAATCACCTGATCCATCCGAATATCGTGCGCTTCCGTCGGTATATTGTCTAAATATTGGAAATCAAAACAAACACCTATTTTATAGGCATTCGTCAGCTTCAGAATTTTATCGTAAAACCCTTTGCCCCTTCCCAGCCGATTGCCTTGCTGATCAAAAGCAACTCCCGGCACAAGAATTAGATCTATCTGATTTAAATCAGTGAAAAGTTTACCCACAGGCTCCGGTATTGCATATCCTTCCCCCGGACATAGTTTTTCTTTTCCTTCAAAATAACGTAGCTCCAATTGATCTCCTTTTACACAAGGTAATAAAATTGTTTTCTCCTTCGCCCAGCGCCCCACAAAATCAGGAGTGAATACTTCATCTTCCATTGACCAATATATCAATACGATCCGGGCTGCCTTGAAATGTTCGTCCTGTTCCACGATCTTCCATACAGATAGAGATTTCTGAATTTTCTGCTCTAAAGAGTAAGTCTTCTTTAATTCCCGCATTTGCCTTCTCAGTTCCTTTTTTTCCATTCCCTTTTAATATAAATTATTGCAATATTTGAAATTCGTTATTCGCTTGTTTTTAGACTACTATACCGTATCCACTC
>JAVXFZ010000061.1:12858-15578 GCA_036657595.1 Odoribacter sp.
TGTCCAAGCGATTGATCTTCACATCCTTCAATAATTCTCTCACATTAGGATGATTCTCACGCCTACAATTCGTCAGCAACAATAGAAGAATTATTCCTTTAATAAAAAACTTCATCGTATTTTTAATCATTTTGATATCAAAAATCGTAATTTTGAGGCAAAGATAAAAGAAAGCTAAAAGCTAAAAGCTAAAAGCCGTAAGTTTATTTGTAAAAGCACTCGTGCTACAAATTCTAACAAATAAATAAATGAATAAACAAACGAATAATACCAAAATATGCTAATTGCAATACCACAACTAAATTATAAAGTCGGAGATATTCAAGAAAACAGTAACAAAATCATCTCCGCAATAAAAAGAGCAAAAGCAGAAAAAGCAGAACTTGTTATATTTCCTGAATTAGCCATCTGCGGTGCTCTTCCTCAGGATTTACTGGAAAGAGAAGAATTTATCAACAACTGCCGGTCGGCAATAGAACAAATAGCTACCTACTGTACCCATCTGGCAGTCATCATTGGTGCACCGAATTTAGACAGCGAAAATGGAATTATGTACAACTCGGCTTATTTCATTCAAGACGGTGAAGTCGTTGACGGGGTGCATAAAAACATCTTGAGCGATTATGATATTTTTAGCGAAAGCCGATATTTCATTGCCGGAGAAGACAACAGTCCCATCCGCTATCTAAATCAAAATATAAGGATTATATTTGATGAATATGAAGCTGAATTTATTGAAAAAACTGACAGTTTTGTCGTTTATTTGGGAATGAATCCTTTCACAACTGAAAGTAAACAAAATAAACAACAAGTCCTCTCATCATTGGCGCAAAAATATGGGAAAAATATCATTGCCGTAAACCACGTCGGCGGTAATACCGCTGTCCTTTTTGACGGAAATTCCATGGTGTACAATTACAAAGGAAAAATGATTACTTGTATGCAGGAATTTGAGGAAGATTTCTGTGTCACAGATAGCAATCAATTAGGGAATATTCCATCTTTCCCCACTGCCCCAAAAGACAAAATAGCTTTGATACACAAAGCACTGGTGACGGGCATCAAAGATTATTTCAATAAAAATGGATTTAATAATGCCATCTTGGGATTATCCGGAGGAATCGACTCAGCTGTCGTCGCAGCACTTGCAGCGGAAGCTCTCGGAGCTGAGCACATTATGGGGCTGTTAATGCCCTCCGAATTTTCATCCGAACATTCTATACAAGATGCAGAGGCATTAGCCCAAAATATCGGTATGCCTCACAAATTGATTCAAATAAAAGATATATATGAACAATATTTAAACACCCTGCAACCTTTATTTAAAGGTCAAACATTCAATGTAGCGGAAGAAAATATACAAGCTCGCATCCGGGGTATGTTAGTTATGGCTATGTCCAATAAATTCGGATACATCGCATTAAATACCTCCAATAAAAGTGAAGCTGCTGTCGGATACGGAACACTGTACGGTGATCTCTGTGGCTCTTTGGGGATCATCGGAGATATATATAAAACAGAGATCTATGATTTAGCGCGGCATATAAACCGAAAGCAAGAAATCATCCCGGAGAATACCATTACAAAAGAACCATCGGCAGAATTACGACCGGGACAAAAAGATCAAGATTCTCTTCCCGGCTATGATCAATTGGATGCAATCCTGAAATTATATCTGGAAGAAGATCTTTCGACGACAAACATTATCGCTCAAGGTTATCCGAAAGATACAGTTGAAAAGATTATTAAAATGGTCAAACACAACGAATATAAACGGGCACAATGCCCACCAATCCTGAAAGTAAGTAAAAAATCATTCGGATACGGAAGAAAATATCCTTATTAAAAATAAAAAGTAATGTGACTTTTTACTTTTAAAATTTCATTTTAGCTATTATGAACATTATTACCGATTCTGACCTCCATGACAGTTTATGTCAAATATGTATTAACAGCCCTCACTCTATGTTGTCCGAGCTGGATGCACACGCCAAGCAAAAAATAATTCAATCAGCTATTTGTACTTCTTATAAAAAAGGAGATATTATATACAAAGAAGGTGATATGCCCAGTGGCTTACACTGTTTGCTAACCGGTAAAGTGAAAGTATATAAAGATGGTATCGGAGGACGTCAACAAATTGTCAGAATGGCGAAACCAGTAGGTTTTATCGGCTATCGAGCATTCTTTGCAGAAGAAATACATATTGCCTCTGCTGAGGCATTGGAAGATTCCATTGTCTGTCGTATAAAAACGGAACTAATGCTAAATATAGTTCGAACAACCCCCGATCTGGCAATGAGTATTATCCGTGCCCTTGCGACAGATCTTGGCTTTTCACATCGACGTACTGTTACCTTGACACAAAAACACATTCGTGGACGTCTGGCTGAAGCTTTGTTGGTATTAAAAGATACTTACGGATATGAAAGCGATAACAGCACGTTGAAAATATGCTTAACACGCGAAGACATTGCCAATCTTTCAAATATGACAACAGCTAATGCCATCCGCACTCTTTCAAATTTTGCAACGGAAGGCATTGTCGAATTAAAAGGCAAAAAAATTCGCATTACAGATAAAGACAAATTGGAGCAAATCAATAATATGGGCTAAGAATATTGGGTATATACACACTTTTTGGGACACTATCCTTTTTAAGGGGAGACTAGATATTTATCAGAAGATTAAATATAAAAAGAGCCTGAATAACATTTTTA
>JAVXFZ010000062.1:0-15539 GCA_036657595.1 Odoribacter sp.
CTTTTTTGTGGATATGATGTAATGATATAAATATACGATATTTTCCGCAGGTATTATTTTAAACTTCTTAGTTTTTACCTTATATTTGCCACTTGTGGAAATGAATAGGTATTTGATAGCAGCATTATACGTTATGGCTGGATGCGCCGTAACGATACCCTTAAAGGCTCAGGGTTGTTCTGAACCATTGCGGGGGGAGAGGTGTAGGCTGGTGATTACGAATACGGTGAAGGTCGTTTCCATTTATTTGGAAGAAAACGACGAGCAACAAGCATTTTGCGGTTTGTTGTCGGATTATTTCCACTTTCCAAAGTTGTCTTTTACTAAAATAGATTTTCCATTTAATAAAAATATTGCGGGGATGCCCGGTCCGCTTTGTCGAACTTCTCATCAGATCAGGGCACCGGAAAAATAGTTAGCAGTTTGTGCAGGAGGTGGAAGGGAAGCATTCGGAGTTTATTTGATTTTCAATATTTAATTTATAATTTTCAATTGTAAATATGAGTCTTAATGATATTTTAAAAAACCTATTTGGAAATAAAGCCGATAGGGATATGAAAGAATTATTGCCGATTGTGGCTTTGGTGAATGAGGAGTGGACAAAGGTGAAAGATTTGAGTCACGATGAATTGCGTGCGGTGGGGGAAGATATGAAAAAACGGGTGCATGATCATATTCGGGAAGAAGAAGAAGAAATCGTTGAGTTGAAACGCAAGGTAGAAGAAGAAAAACCCTCTATCGAAGAACGGGAAGAGATATACAACCGGGTGGATAAGCTGGAAGAGCAGATTGATGCAAAGGTGGAAGAGATATTGACAGAGTTGATGCCTCGTGCTTTTGCGGTGATGAAAGATACAGCTCGGCGTTTTAAAGAAAATGCAGAGATAGAAGTGACGGCTACGCAATTTGATAGAGATTTGGCAGTGAATCACGATTTTGTAGAAATAGATGGTGATAAGGCTGTTTATTTTAATTCTTGGATTGCCGGAGGAAATGAGGTGACTTGGGATATGGTTCACTACGATGTGCAGTTGATTGGTGGTGCTGTGTTGCATCAGGGAAAAATCGCGGAAATGGCTACCGGTGAAGGTAAAACTTTGGTGGCTACGTTGCCTGTATTCCTTAATGCCTTGAGCGGAAGAGGTGTACACATGGTGACGGTGAATGATTATTTGGCAAAACGTGACTCGGAGTGGATGGGACCGCTTTATATGTTCCACGGACTTTCGGTGGATTGTATAGACAGACATCAACCTAATTCTCCCCAGCGTAGACAGGCTTATATGGCGGATATTACATTTGGTACGAATAATGAATTTGGTTTCGATTACCTACGTGATAATATGGCGATTAATCCGGAAGATCTGGTGCAGCGTAAACATAATTACGCCATTGTCGATGAGGTCGATTCTGTGTTGATTGATGACGCCCGTACGCCTTTGATTATTTCCGGTCCGGTACCTAAAGGTGATATTCAGATGTTTGATGAATATAAACCGCGTGTTGAACGTTTGGTGAAGATGCAGCGTGATTTGGTGATGAAGATTTTTAATGAGGCGAAAGAAATGCTTGCCAGTGACGATCAGAAGAAACGAAAAGAGGGAGGCGTGTTGTTGTTGAGGGCACATAAAGGTTTGCCTAAGTATAAGCCATTGATTAAGTTCCTGAGCGAAGAGGGGAATAAGGCGATGTTGATCCGGACGGAGAATGAGTATATGCAGGAAAATAATCGGAGAATGCCGGAAATTACGGATCCGTTGTTTTTTGTGATTGATGAAAAATTAAATTCTATTGACCTGACGGATAAGGGACACGATACGATTACGGCTGCCGGAGAGGATCCGAAGTTCTTTATTTTACCGGATATTGGTTCTGAAGTGGCAGAGATTGAAAAAACGGTGACGGATGAGAAAGAGAAGTTGGCGAAGAAGGATGAGATGGTTCAGAATTATGCGCTGAAATCCGAACGGGTTCATACGGTGAATCAATTATTGAAAGCCTATACTCTGTTTGAAAATGATATAGAATATGTGGTGATTGATAATAAGGTGAAGATTGTCGATGAACAAACAGGACGTATTATGGAGGGACGTCGTTATTCGGATGGTTTGCATCAGGCGATTGAGGCAAAGGAGAATGTGAAGGTGGAAGCTGCGACACAGACTTTCGCAACGATCACTCTCCAGAATTATTTCCGTATGTATCATAAGTTGGCAGGTATGACCGGTACGGCTGAAACGGAAGCGGGTGAACTTTGGGATATTTATAAATTGGATGTAGTGGTTATTCCGACCAATCGTCCGGTGGTGCGAATGGATACTAACGATTTTGTATATAAAACGAAACGAGAGAAATATAATGCCGTAATTGATGAGATTGTCCGATTGGTAGAGTTGGGACGTCCGGTGTTGGTGGGGACAACTTCGGTGGAGGTATCCGAATTACTGAGTAGAATGTTGAAAATCAGGGGGATCAGGCATAATGTTTTGAATGCAAAATTACATCAGCGAGAGGCTGAGATTGTAGCGGAAGCCGGACAGTCAAAGACGGTGACGATTGCTACGAATATGGCTGGTCGTGGTACTGATATTAAACTGAGTCCGGAAGTGAAAGCTGCGGGCGGTTTGGCTATTATTGGTACGGAGCGTCACGATTCTCGTCGTGTAGACCGTCAGTTGCGAGGTCGTGCCGGACGTCAGGGAGATCCGGGTTCCTCTCAGTTTTTTGTGTCGCTTGAAGATGATTTGATGCGTTTGTTCAGTTCTGAGCGGATTATTCGAGTGATGGACCGATTGGGACACGAAGAGGGGGATGTGATTCAGCATTCTATGATTACGAAGTCTATTGAGCGGGCACAGAAAAAAGTGGAAGAGAATAATTTTGGTATTCGTAAGCGTTTGTTGGAGTATGATGATGTGATGAACTCTCAGCGTACCGTTATTTATAAGCAACGTCGTCAGGCATTGTTAGGCGAGCGTATCGGTGTGGCTGTAGCTAATAATACGTATGATGTTTGTGATGCTATCGTAAATGAATATCAACCGGAGAATGATGTGGAAGGTTTCCATTTGGAGGTGTTGAGGGTGTTATCTGTTGATTTTAAAATAGATCCGGAGGAATTTCAGAAGACTAAAACGGAGGAATTGACGGAACTTTTGTATCAGTATGTGCGGGAAGCTTATACTCGAAAGGTGGAACATATCGGTCAACAGGCATATCCGGTGATTAAGAATGTATTTGAAAATCGGGGAGATGTATTTAAGAATATTGTCGTTCCGTTTACGGATGGTCTGAAAATGTATAGTGTTGTAACGAATTTGGAGAAGGCTTACCGTACGAATGGGGAGGATTTAATGCGTTCGTTTGAAAAGTCGGTGATCTTGGCGCATATTGATGATTCGTGGAAAGAGCATTTGCGTGAAATGGACGAATTGAAGCAATCGGTGCAGAATGCTGCCTATGAGCAGAAAGATCCGTTGTTGATTTATAAATTTGAATCCTATAATTTGTTTAAAATTATGGTGGAGAAGATCAATAAAGGGATGGTATCGACTTTGATGAAGGGACAGATTCCGATGCAAGAACCGGATCACGTTCGTGAAGCTGAACAACGCCGTACGGATTTAAGCAAGATGCGTGAAACTCGTTCGGAAGCAGTCGCTGCGTCAGCAAATCAGGAACAACCTCGTCACGAACCGGTGAAAGTGGGTCCACGTGTCGGACGAAATGATCCCTGTCCTTGTGGTAGTGGTCTGAAATATAAAAACTGTCACGGAAAGAATGAATAATAGACGAAGATTTAAAAGAATAAGCAATGTTATTTTTCATCAATTGGGACGTTAGTCCTGAGATATTTAATTTAGCGGGTATATCTATCCGTTATTACGGACTTCTGTTTGCTTTGGCTTTTATTTTAGGCTATAAAGTGGAAGAGAAGATGTTTAAGGCTGAAGGTTTGCCGATTGTCTGGTTGGATAAATTGTGGCTGTATGTGGCAGTAGCAACGATTATTGGCGCCCGCCTTGGGCATTGTATTTTTTATGATTGGGCTTATTACAGTCAGCATCCCTTAGAGATGGTTTTGCCTGTTCGGTTTTCACCTGAATTTAAGTTTACCGGGTTTCAGGGATTGGCAAGTCACGGCGCGGCGGTCGGTATATTGGTTGGATTGTGGTATTATTCGCGCAAGATCAGTAAGAAATCTATTTTTTGGATTTTAGATCGGGCAGTTATTCCCGTCGCTTTGGCGGCTTTCTTTATCCGTACCGGAAATCTAATGAATTCTGAGATTGTGGGGGTTCCTACAGATATGCCTTGGGGATTCAGATTTTTAAATTCCGGAATGGACCATCCGGAGTTGCCACGTCATCCGGCACAATTTTATGAAGCGATCTGTTATTTATTCAGCTTCTTTGTGTTGATGCATTTGTATTGGCGCACGAATGTTAAGAAATATATGGGATTTATATTTGGTGCTTTCTTGATCCTGATTTTTGCTACTCGTTTTATTATAGAGTTTGTGAAAGAGGTGCAAGAGCCTTGGGAGGTCGGTATGGCTTTGAATATGGGGCAGCTTTTGAGTATTCCCTTTGTTTTGTTCGGCATTTTTATGTTGTGGTATAGTCGAAAATTGCCCGATCCGGGAACGAAGATCCCCAAAGAGATGAAAGGAAAGTAGTGAATAAGAAGTGATAAAAATATATGTACGAGCAGCGATTTATGGAAGAAGCCATTCGTTTGGCGGTCGATAATGTGAAATATGAAACGGGAGGTCCGTTTGGAGCAGTTGTGGTGAAGGAGGGGAAAGTGATAGCGGCCTGTGCAAATTCGGTGACACCGGATTGTGATCCGACGGCACACGCTGAGGTCAATGCGATACGGGAGGCTTGTCGGAAATTGGGCACTTATCAATTGGAAGGTTGTGAGATATATGCCAGCTGTGAGCCTTGTCCGATGTGTTTAGGAGCTATTTACTGGGCTCGTCCGGCGAAAGTGTATTATGCTTTGACGAAAGAGGAGGCTGCTGATGCCGGTTTTGACGATTCTCTTATTTATAAAGAAATCGCTTTACCGGAGAGTGAACGGAGTATTCCTTTTTTGAATAAAAAAGAGGCGGAGTCGGGAGAGGAATTTCGACTTTGGAAGAAAGATACCGGAAGAATAGATTATTGATAGATGGGTATATGAAGTTGTAATCATCTTAAAATAAGAAATTTAAATACAATAATTGTTTCACATTCCTTATAAAAGGGGACGGTTGCGTTAAAAGACGTAATTGTCCCTTTTTTTTGGATTGTTTTTTTCTTTACTTTGTTGAAATAAGTGGATAGGCTTTTTTTGTATATTTTAAATGAACGATTTGGAAACAATGTTTTATAGAAAAAATCTTATTATTGTCGGTATTTTGTTGTTGGTTGTGTTTGCCGGTGCTGTATGGTTGATTGGTGTACAAATTGATCGGACGGCTAATCGTATGCATCATTCTATGGTGGAGGAATTGGGGAAGTATCGTTCTGAGCTGATCGGTCGGGATTTTAGGAAAACGGAAGAATTGGAAGAGAGCGTTCGAGTTTTTTTAGAAGAGAAGGGGTATGATCGTGAGAAGTTATCGCAATTATTGGGCGTTTTGGTGAAATTGGATGATAAAGTAAATCGAGCTTGGTTTGTTGCCGGCGAGGATGCTGTGTCTGTTGACCGTATGGGGAATAGAGGTGTTTTATTACGGGATTCTTTACCTGTCGAGGAAGGAAGCAGATTGTATCGGGAAAAAGGGGTGTTATATTGGACGTTGTGCGGATGTAACCGTGGGGTAAGATTTGGATTTGATGTGGCACTGACGGAGTTGCATAATTATTTTGCAGGGCTTGTGCCGGAGCGGAGAAGTTATGCCTATATATTCAATTCATCGGGAGTGATGATTGCTCATCCGGATGAGAAACGAGTGGGGCAGCAGGTAACGGATGTACAAGAATTGGAACGTTTAAAACAGGTGAGCGATGGAAAGGAAGAGAGGCAGGTTGCTGTTTTTTCAAATTTTCTGTTGCTTCCGGTGGAGCGGGTGTATTACCCGATTGTTGTCGGTGCGGAAACTTGGGTGGTGGTGGTGAATGTCGTTCAATTGGATAATCAGGAAGCGATGTCTGAATTTCATCGCTATACCTTGTTTATCGCTCTTCTGACGGTTGTTCTGTTTAGTATTTTATTGGTTTTTTCGCAATATAAATGGAGGAAAGAATATGATTTGCGGGTGAAGGCGGAACAAGAGGCTGTGCAATTGAATTTACAGCAATTGAGAAATCGTTTGAATCCTCATTTTCTTTTTAATGCTTTAAATTCCCTGAATGCCTTGATCGGTCATCATCCGGAATTGGCAAAGGAGTTTGTGTTGAATTTATCGAAAGTGTACCGCTATGTGCTGGAGAAACGGAATGAAAATTTGGTGGAGGTGCGTGAAGAGATGCAGTTTGCTCGGCATTATTATTTCCTGCAAAAGATTCGCTTTGGGGAACAATTGAATTTGGAAATATCAGACGGAACAGAGGATGTCTTAGGTAAAATTCCGGCGATGAGTTTACAACTGTTGTTGGAAAATGCTGTGAAACACAATGAGATCACCCGGGAGCATCCTCTTTGTATTCGGATATATGTGAAAGCGGAATGTTTGGTGATTGAAAATACCTATCGCCCCCGCACGGATGGTTCTTCGGATTCTTTGGGCGTCGGTTATGAAAGTATCCGGGAAATTTATCGTTATTATTCCGATAAACAGTTTGAATATCAGGTTTGTGGCGATCAATTTGTGTGTTCTTTACCTTTTTTATAAGAGGAGGAGAATGTGTTTTTTTGTTCGCTCCTTTTTTTTGTGGATTCACTCCTTATTTTTGCTTGTTCGTTTCTGTTTTATTCTTGTCTTAAATTATTTCTATTAATATTGTATAGTGCATAATTATTTATGCCATACGAATAAATCATTCTCTGCTGTTTGTTCTTGTAGAGATCAGGTAATAGAGAAATGATCAGATTAACCTAAAATATGAAATAAATTAAAATGATTAAAAACAGAACAACTTTAATAGCGATTGCGCTTGCTTTAGTATTCGCTATATCCTCTTCGGAGGTTTATGCGTGGGAATGGAGGAAAAAGAAGGAAGCAAAAAAGAATGCAACGGTGGAAAAGAAAAGCCGGTATGATGAATTGATAAAGAAAGCGAAAACTCGTGACGGAATGTTTCGAATCCATCAGGTAGAGAATGATTGGTATTTTGAAATTTCCGATTCGTTGATGGGACGTGATTTTCTGCTTGTCAATAAGGTTTCGGGAGTGCCTTATGAATTGAACGATGCCGGATTGAATAAAGGGATGGCCTATGAGGATAAGTTGATTCGTTTTCGTAAAGACGCTGTGTTGAATAAAGTTTGGGTGACAACTTGGAATCCGCGTGTGAGCGTGCCGGATGGGGATGCGATAGCCCGTTCGGTGAAAGACAATTACCGAGAAGCTGTGATTGAGCAATTTGAGATAGAGGCTTTTAATGTGGATTCGACGGCTGTGTTGATAAAAATGAACAAGGTGTTTGATGGTAGCGAGAAAAGTTTTAATGATTTGTATAATAGCATATCGTTGAGCAGTGCTTCTGTGAAAAAAGAGTTGTCGAAAATTGGTGGTTTGAAGGTTTTCCCGCAAAATGTGGTGGTGAAATCATTTCTTACGGCGCAGGTGATGGATGGAGGAACATCAGTTCCCTTAACGGTTGAAACAACTACTAATATCGTTTTGTTGCCTGAAAAACCGATGGTTTCTCGTTTTGCAGATAATCGGGTTGGCTTTTTCTCTACGCCTCATTTTTATTTTAATGATCGGCAGCAGGCAGTTGAAGAGCGCGAATTGGTACATCGTTGGCGATTAGAGCCGAAGCCTGAGGATGTGGAAAGATATAAACGGGGTGAATTGGTGGAGCCTGTGAAGCCGATTGTATTTTATATAGATCCGGCTACACCTGCGCAATGGCGGGAAGCCATTAAAGCCGGTGTGTGTGATTGGCAGGCAGCTTTTGAAGCAGCCGGATTTAAAAATGCTGTTGTGGCAAAGGATGTATCGGCAGATGATTCAGATTTTGATATAGATGATGTGCGTTATTCTGTGATAACATACGCGGCATCGCAAAAAGCAAATGCTATGGGACCATCGGTGATTGATCCGCGTTCAGGCGAGATCATTGAAGCTGATGTGGTGTGGTGGCACAATGTGATGACACTTTTGCAATCTTGGATGCGAGTGCAAACGGCTTCTATTGATGTACGTGCTCGGACAAATAATTTCAGTGACGAATATATGGCAAGTGCCATCCGTTTTGTTTCTTCTCACGAGGTGGGACATACCTTTGGATTGAAACATAATATGGGGGCTTCTTCTACATTCCCCGTAGATTCTTTGCGATCAAAGAATTTTACGGCTAAAATGGGGGGAACTGCCAGCTCTATTATGGATTATGCCCGTTTTAATTATGTCGCTCAGCCGGAAGATGGTGTGGAAAATATTACTCCTGTGATTGGAGTGTATGATAAATATGCTATTAATTGGGCTTATCGTTGGTTGGATTCAAAAAATCCTCAGGATGAATTACCGGTGTTGAATCAATGGATTACGAAGCATTCCGGTGATAAAATGTATTGGTATGGTGAGCAGCAAGATCCCAAAGATCCGATTGATCCCCGTGCGTTGGATGAAGATTTGGGAGACGATGTGATTAAGGCGAATCGTTACGGATTGATGAATCTGAAACGGATTGTTCCGAATATTATAGAATGGACATCTGAAGAAGGGAAAGGCTTTGAAGAGGCTGGTAAATTGTTGATGGCTGTGATTAATCAGTGGAAGTTATATGCCGGACACGTGACGGCAAATGTAGGAGGTTTTTATATCAATAATCCGGTGGCGGGAGATGATTTTGATCGATATGTGCCGGTGGAGAAAGAACGGCAGAAAGAAGCGGTAAAATATTTGATTGAGGAGGTATTTATGGTTCCTGAATGGTTGTTTAGTGCGGAAGTTTGGAAAAAAAGCTATCCGATACAGAGTTCTCCGGCAGGAGGGATTGAATATTCACCGTATAGTACGGTCAGAGAATTACAATATGCTGTATTTTACGACTTACTGAAAGATGATCGCCTGATGCGGATCTATGAGGCTGAAACAATGAAGGGAAAGAATCAGATTTATACCGCTGAGGAATTGTTTGCGGATTTGCATAAAGCGGTATTTAAGGGATCTATACAGGGGCATAACTTATCATTGTTTGAACGAATGACACAAAAGAATTATATTGATGCTATTATTGTCAGTTCTAATAAAGCAGTGGAGAAGACAACGAAAAAGGCTTTACATTATCAGTCGTGTTGTCATTTTGCAAGTAATGAGGCAGCTTTTGTATTGCCTTCACAGGAGGAGATACAAATTCGGAATTTGCATTTTTCTTCAATGGGACGTGTGTCGGAGGCAGTGTCGGTGAAACGGGGGGCTATGCTGGAAGTGTTGCGCTTGGCTGAAAAAAATCGTCATAATGGAAATGTGGAAACACGTCAGCATTATGAGGATTTGATCGTGAGAATTAAGGAGGCATTGAATCGTTGAAATGTTTATTTGTTCAATCTTTTAGGTGTAGGCTATTTAAAAATAACACAATAAATAATATGAAAAAACTGTTTATCTTACTAACACTGTGCCTTCCTTTCGTGGCTATGGCACAGGAAACGCGGAAGATCACGGGACAGGTGGTTGAGGCAACCACCGGACAAGTTCTTCCGGGTGCTACAATATTTATTGATCCACAAGCACCGGAGGCTAAGATATATAATCCGGCAGGAACGGTGGCGGATGCAAACGGACGCTTTGAATTGGTGTTACCTGTGGCGATTAAATATGTTGTGGTGAGTTTTATCGGGTATGAGGCATTAACATTGGATATTTCCGGTAAGAGTGATTTTACCATTCGTTTGAAAGAGGAATTGAAACAATTGGATGAAGTGGTTGTGACCGGTTATCAGAAAATCGAGAAACGGAAAGTAACTTCTTCGATCACAACGGTGAAAGCGGATGATATAAAGAGTATCGGTGTGGCTTCTGTTGATCAGATGTTGGAAGGTCAGGTGGCGGGTTTGATGGTGACACCGACAAACGGTGCGCCGGGAGCCCCTGCTAAGATGCGTGTGCGTAGTACGGTATCGCTGAGTGGCAGTACAGATCCACTGTGGGTATTGGATGGTATGATTCTTGAAGGGAATGATATTCCGAAGAATTTTGGAGATAAAGATAATATTGATAATCTTTACAATACTTCAATTGCCGGAATCAATCCTGCCGATATAGAGGATATTACCATTTTAAAAGATGCAGCGGCGACCGCTATTTATGGAGCACGGGCTGCTAATGGGGTGATTATCGTGACAACGAAAAAGGGACGAAAAGGAAAAATGCGGGTGAATGCTTCGGCTTCGGTATTTGTGACCACAAAACCTGATTTGGGTAAATTAAACTTGATGAATGCCTCCGAAAAGGTGGATTTTGAATTAGGTATAGCCGCACGTCCGGAATTGAAAAAGGATTATAATGTTAGTGAAGGGGAAGTTTCTCGGCTTTTATCCAAATATGGACAGTGGGATGCATTTGGTCAGAATGGTTTCAGTGGAATATCGGGAGAAACGCAGGCGGCTATTAATAGTTTGCGGCATTCGGGAGCGAATTGGGCGGATGAGATTTATCGCAGTACGACGAATCAACAATATAATCTCAGTCTTTCGGGAGGTTCGGATATTGCTAATTATTATTTCTCAACAGGATATTATAAAGAACAAGGAGCAACAAAAGGAACCGGTTTTGAGCGTTTTAATGCTACGTTGAAAACAGATTTTAATCTTCACGATAAGGTGAAATTAGGGGTGTCGTTGTTTATGAATCATACGCAGAAAAATAGTTATTTGACCGATGCGGATGCTTTTATTAATCCGGCGAGATATTCCCGAATGGTGAATCCTTATCTGAATGCAAGAAATGAGAAGGGTGATTTTGTTTATGACTCAGATATTCAGGGGAAAGATTCTAAGTATTTGCTATTTAATTTTATAGAGGAAAGTGAGAATACAAATTACACCTTGAAAAGTCTTTCGTTAAAACCAATGCTAACATTGGATTATCGTCCTTGGTCGTCTTTAAAACTCACAACACAGTTTGGAATGCAATTGGATCGAAATACCAGTGAGAAATTAGCAGACCGGAATACTTATTTTGTACGGAAATATCGTGAAAAATCGAATTATGATGGGGATAAGTATTTCTTGCCGGAAGGAGGAATTATTCAAAATTCAAATGATGATATGACACAGTATCATTGGAAAGTGCAGGGAGAGTTTAGTCGGGCATTTGCGGAGAAACACGAGGTGGATGTAATGGCAGGATTAGAGATGCGTGGCGATCGGACTACCAGAATCAGTACGAAAGGGTTTGGTTTTGATCCGAAAGCGATGACAACAAAGCCAATTGTTTTTCCGCTTGGTAGTTCGATGATCAATGACCAGTCTTTTCAGCAATATAGGAAAGAATTTTATGAGAATCGTAATCTGTCGTATTATATGACAGGCTCTTATACTTATGACAATCGTTACACTTTGTTTGGTAGTTTGCGTTATGATGGTTCTAATCTTTTTGGAGTTGCCGATAAGTATAAATATCTGCCGTTGTGGTCGCTGTCCGGAGCTTGGAATATCAATCGGGAGAGTTTTATGGAGCAGGCTGATTGGTTGACAAATTTGAAATTAAGGGCTTCTTACGGTATACAAGGGAATGTTGATAAAAATACATCTCCTTTTGTCGTAGGAACGTGGAATAATACATCTGTTTTACCGGATACGAATGAACCCAATATCATCGTTACTTCACCTCCTAATCAGAATTTACGTTGGGAAAAAACAACCAACTGGAATGTCGGATTGGATATGGGAGTATTGAAAAATCGTTTAACGTTGAGTGTGGACGGATATTATCGGGTCAGTGATGATTTGATTGGTAATCGGGCTCTTCAATTGGAAAACGGCTTTGATTTTTCGACAATGAATTGGGCAAAATTGACAAATAAAGGAATAGAGGTGAATTTGTCGACTGTGAATATTCGTACACGTGATTTTCGGTGGACTACTGATTTTAATATAGCCCATAATACGAGTAAGGTGAATAGAATCCTTGTTCGTGAAAACTCACAAACTCCTTCTATATTGGGATATTCCGTCGGTGCCTTGTTTTCTATAAAGACTGCCGGTGTAGATCCTAAAACAGGATTGCCGATGTATATGAAAGATGGGAAAGCGGTTTCTATGAATGAATTTTTTCATCTAACACCGATGGATCCTTCTTTCCCTTATCCTGTGACCGATTTATCCACGGAGGATTATCGGAATCTCTTTACTTATGAGGGAACAACGGAACCGAAGTTTACGGGTGGATTTATCAATCGGTTTTATTATAAGAATTTCGACCTGACTATTTCAACGAGTTTTATTATCAAACAAACAATGAAAGAACAGCCGTTTTATTCACCGACCGATTGGTGGACAGGACAGAATTATTCACGTAAAATGCAGGATGTATGGTCGCCACAGAATCCTGATGGTAAATATATGGGAATGCTCGGATCGAATATGAGTGGTGATCAAATGATGGCTTATTATTGGTATGATGAACAAGGGCGTACGGCTTTTCAAAATCACGATACTTGGTTTAAAGAGATGAGCTATTTACGAGTGAATAACATTCGGCTTGGTTATAATCTGGGAGATAGATTGCTTAAAAAATTACGATTGGCTGCTGCCCGTATTAATTTTGAAGCTCGCAATCCGTTTGTAATTGGCTCCAGCTATAAAGGATATTTTGATCCTGAATCTTATGGAAATATTTATTCACAACCGATGCCTAAGACATTTTCTTGTGGCTTGGATCTGACATTCTGATGAATAGAAGAACATAACCGATAATTATTTATAATATTGAAAAAATGAATCGAATCTATATCTTATTAATTGGTTTTTCACTGACGTGTTTTACCTCCTGTAATTATCTGGACGTAAAGCCTGTGGGACAAGTGATCCCTGAGTCGGTGACGGAATATCGGGCGATGATGGTGAGTGCTTACGATCTTTTCCCGCAATATAAGCATTTGTTGTCCGTTCGCTCGGATGAAGCATTCCCTTATGGGAGCAGTAGTGCTTTTAATGATTATATCAGTGTAGCCTCTTGGGATGAATCGAATCCGGGTACTTATACGATGGCTTATCCTTGGTTGATGATGTATAAAGTGATTTTTTATGCCAATAGTGTCATCGCTGATGTAATGGGGGCAGAAGTCGATACGCACGAGGATACTCGTGAACAATTGAAGGCTGAGGCTTTGTTGCTGAGGGCTTATGCGCATTTTGAATTAGTGAATTTATATGCCAAACCTTATGCGGCAAATACGGCTGCAACCGACCGTGGAGTACCGATCTCCGTGAAAATTGATATTGAACAGAATCATAAACCAGAAAGTATAGAAGAGGTATATGGACAGATCTTAGCGGATATAAAAGAGGGGGAAGAATTGATGCAAATCGAGGAACAACCGGCTAATTTACGTTATCGTTTTTCTAAAAAATCAGCAAAAGCATTAGAGGCACGTGTCCGTTTATATCGTTCAGAGTGGGAACTGGCATTGAAAGCTGCAGAGGAATTATTACCTTGTACGTTAGCGAACTTGAATGATCCGGCAACTATATCGCCTTATTATTACAATTCGCAGGAAGCCGTTTTGAGTTTAGAGTTGACCACTCACACTGATTTTGCTGTCAAGAAGATCTTTATGTTGCCGGGTATGATGGATAAAT
Organism: Odoribacter sp.; assembly: GCA_036657595.1. GTDB lineage: Bacteria > Bacteroidota > Bacteroidia > Bacteroidales > Marinifilaceae > Odoribacter. The sequence goes on from JAVXFZ010000062.1 coordinate 13,906, forward strand.
ACAACAAGACGGAGGATTTGCGTGTCGCTCGTTATTTCACTATTTCGGGAAAAGATTATTGTCCGAATAAAGGAAATAAAAAGACGATGAAAATGACTTTTCGGCATTCTGAATTTTATTTGATCGCTGCGGAAGCGGCTGCTCATATTGATGGAAAAGCGGAAGTAGCAAAAAAATATCTGAAACAATTGATTGAAAATCGATTGACTCCTGTATATTATACACAGAAAGCCGCTGAAATTGAAGGAATGAATCGGCAGGAATTGATCAATGAAATTGCGGATGAACGTGCCAGAGAGTTTGCTTTGGAAGGACACAGATGGTATGATCTACGTCGCACCACTCGTCCGGAGATTGTAAAAGTATACAAGGGGCAAGATCAGGTAGAAAAAAAGGCGGTGTTGAAACAGGATGATCCTCGTTATACAATTCGCTTTCCGAAAGAGGCTACGGATAACAATATAAATTTGAAAAATTAAATTCATTAATTTACTGATAGCTTTTATAAGTTTATTCAAATAGATGGGAGGGGAGAAGTATCTATTTTTTGTATATAGAAGCGTATTTTGATGACAAAAATGTAAATAGTAGTCTTAAATTTATTTTAAACCGACAGGAATATTTTTCTGTCGGTTTTTTTGTATCTTAGGATCGGGTAAATTGATTTATACGGGGGGAGATAAAAGCACTTTTTTTTGCTAAATCAATGGGATTTTATAAAATTTGCCTTACATTTATGTAAGCTACTTAGAAATCAGATATTTTAAATTTTAAGATAAGACAATTATTCATTGACGTTATCTAATAAAATATGACTGCAATTATTATAGAAGATGAACCGTTGGCTACGCTTGAGCTGCGAGATATATTGAAAGATATTGCTCCGGAGATAGAAATTGTTGCTTGTCTTGATTCTGTGAGGGAGAGTGTTGTGTGGTTACGGGAGAATCAGGTGGATTTGATTTTTAGCGATATTCATTTGGGAGATGGACAAAGTTTTGATATTTTCAAACAAGTGGAAGTGAAAGTTCCGGTGATTTTTATTACGGCTTATGATGAATATGCGTTGGAGGCATTTAAAAATCAGGGGATTGATTATATTTTGAAACCTTTTGATCGAGAGGAGATACGGCAGGCTTTGGAAAAAGTAAAACAATGGTTTGGGAAGATCACCCTTCCTGTGCAGCCGGTGATTTACAGAGAACGATTCTTGGTACAGATCGGGGCAAAGATAAAATCAGTACCGGTTACCGATATTGCTTATTTTATGGCTGACGGTAAATACTTGATGCTCTATACTTTTGATGGTCTTGGCTATATTATTGACCAGACCATCGGTGGGATAGAAGGGTGTTTAGATCCTAAATTATTTTTTAGAATGAATCGAAAATTTATAATTAGTTTCGCTTCGATAAAAGAGATGATCCGCTATTCCAACAGCCGGATTAAAGTTATTCTATCTCCGCTACCGCCGGAGAATATTGAGGCAATTGTCAGCACTGAACGTATCCGTGAATTTAAAGAATGGTTGAACAGATAGAGGAAGGAGTATCTTTGTGTAGTATTGCTTTTTAATGAGTATAAATGCTTGAAACTATTCCATCAGTCAGGTGCTTTGTTTATTCGTTTATTTA
>JAVXFZ010000063.1:0-15478 GCA_036657595.1 Odoribacter sp.
ATTAAATATTCGGGATTATATGGTGATTTTTCAGGTGAACCTTATTATCTGAATGGTAATATGGATAATATTTCTATTTCTTATAAGACTGGAATCAGTACGAATGGGCAGTTGGCATTTTTACGTACTTATGGTGTGAGGCATTTTATTGAACAGGAGATTCCGACCTTGCAAAAGACTACCAATGTTTTTGAACATTATGTATTTGTGGCTGAAGCACGCGGCAATCAATTCCGTCGGGTTTCTATTGAGATTGTCATTCACGATGCTTTTCGGAAATAGAGCAAGTTTTATTTGAGGTTGTTGGAAATAGTAAAAAAGTCGAAAGGAACAGAATAGAATATTCGTTTCCTTTCGACTTTTTTGATTGTTTTTGTTTTATATTGCTTGAAACTAAACTTTGGTTAGTACGTATGTTTGAAAAAATGTTAGGATGATGAATGCGAATCAGGAGAAAAAAGGAATATTTTATGTGTTGGGAATGAGTTGTGCCGGGTGTGCAGCTCGTATAGAACAAGCGTTGAATGGTCGGGATGGCGTGATAGCAGCAAAAGTGAATTTTGCCACTTCGACGGTTATGGTGGATTATGAGGCGGATAAATTATCGGCGAGTGGTTTGAGGCAGGTGGTACAGGATTTGGGATATGATTTAGTGGAGGAGGAGGAGGGTGATGAAAGTCAGGCGGAAACCATACAGAAAGCAGCGTATCAGGACTTAAAGCGGCAAACGATCGGCGCGATAGTGTTTTCGTTGCCGGTGTTTGTGATTGGTATGTTTTTTATGCATCTTCCTTATAGGGATTGGATTATGTTGGTTTTTACATTGCCTGTGTTAGGTGTTTTCGGACGTGGATTTTTTGTCAATGCTTGGAAGCAGTTGAGGTATGGACATACTAATATGGATACGTTGGTGGCTGTTAGTACCGGCATCGCTTTTTTATTTAGTTTGTTTAATACTTTGTATCCAGAGTATTGGACAAGTCGGGGGTTGGAAGCTCATATTTATTATGAGGCTGCCGCTGTTATTATTGCCTTGATTTTATTAGGACGTTTGTTGGAAGGTCGTGCGAAATCGAATACTTCGACTGCTATTCGTAAATTGATAGGGTTGCAACCTAAAACGATTATCCGCTTGTTGGATGATGGGACGGAGTTGGTGATACCGGTGAGAGCTGTGCAGCGAGGGAATGTTATATTGGTGCAGCCGGGGAATAAAATCCCTGTTGATGGGAGGGTATGGGAAGGTGTTTCGTTTGTAGATGAAAGTATGATTACGGGAGAGCCTGTCCCGGTAGAGAAGGTGAAGGGTGCATCTGTGTTTGGCGGTACCATTAATCAGAAAGGTAGTTTTAGTTTTGTTGCGGAGAAGGTGGGGCGTGATACGGTTTTGGCACATATTATTCAAAGGGTGCAAGAAGCGCAGGGAAGTAAAGCTCCCGTGCAGCAATTGGTGGATAAAATAGCGGGAATTTTTGTTCCCGTGGTCATCGGGATCGCTGTTCTTACCTTTATGGTTTGGATGCTTATCGGTGGGGAATTGGCTTTTTCGCACGCTTTATTGACTTCTGTGACAGTTTTGGTCATTGCTTGTCCCTGTGCGCTTGGTTTGGCTACGCCGACTGCTATAATGGTGGGTATTGGTAAGGGGGCGGAAAATAATATATTGATTCGGGATGCGGAAAGTTTGGAGCAGTTGTGTCAGGTTACGGCGGTGGTGTTGGATAAGACCGGAACTCTTACAGAAGGGAAGCCTATTGTGACAGATGTCTTTTGGAATCCTGCTGTTGAGATGGAACATTATATGCCTGTATTGCTTTATTTGGAAAGTAAATCGGAGCATCCATTGGCAGAAGCGGTTGTTGCTCATCTGATTGATGAAGGGGTTACATCGACTTTGAAAGGTAGTTTTGAAAGTATAACAGGGCAGGGGGTTAGAGGTTGTGTGGAGGGGATGGATTATTATGTAGGTAATAGGCGTTTGTTGGAAACTTATCATATTCAATGGAATGATGAGCAAACAGAAATGGCGGATGCATATAGTCTTGATGGAAAGACGGTCGTTTATTTTACGGATCATCAGCGGGTGTTGGCATTGATTGCGATGAGCGATCCAATTAAAGAGGGTTCTGTGAAGGCGGTGGAACGTTTGCAACGGGATGGGATGGGGGTGTATATGTTGACAGGAGATAATGTTATCACTGCCAAGGCGGTGGCAGCACGTATCGGTTTAAAGCATTTTCAGGCAGAGATGATGCCTGATGATAAAGCTGAATTTGTGAAGAGATTACAGATGCAAGGGGACGTGGTGGCAATGGTGGGCGATGGAATCAATGATTCACAGGCTTTGGCGCAAGCGGATGTCAGTATTGCTATGGGGAAAGGTTCAGACATCGCTATTGATGTGGCAAAAATAACGTTGATTACTTCCGATTTGAATGCTATTGCCAAGGCGTGGAAGCTGTCTAAGCAAACGGTATCTGCTATCCGACAGAATCTTTTTTGGGCATTTATTTATAATTTGGTTGGGATTCCACTTGCTGCCGGCGTGTTGTATGGTTGTTGTGGTTTTTTGCTGAATCCGATGGTTGCTGCTGCTGCGATGGCTTTCAGTTCTGTGTCGGTTGTTGCCAATAGTCTTCGGATTAAACGGAAATCATTGGTTTCCAATGATTAAATTTTATCAGATGAGGAGGATTGATAATGGCTGATCTGATGGGATGGATCGCCCTTAAAAGATGGAAATAAGTAATTTGTAAAGCTTGTCTGTTTCTTTTTGTATTATAGGTTGGAATGTTTATTTTTGTCCATACCTTTTAATATCTTTCAATGGATCAGGATGTACTTTTAAAATTACTTTGTAATAATGATGATAAAGCTTATCGGCAGCTTTATCAGAAGTATTATGTTGCATTGAAATCGTTCGCTTGTAGTTATGTGAGGAATGAGGATGTTGCCAAAGATTTGGTTCAGGATGTTTTTATAGCGATGCTTGGTTGTGAAAAAAAGTTTCTCAATTTGAATGAGGTGAAACTTTATCTTTATACTGCGGTGAGAAATCGTTCTGTTAGTTATTTGCGCAATCAAAAAGTGCAAAATAGGTATATCGGTAAAATTCTTCAGGAAGATGATTCTTCAGAATTATTTTGGGATAGGGTGTTGGAGGAAGAGGTGTATGCCAATTTGATGGGAGCCATAGATAAGCTTTCGCATCAATGCCGCACTGTAATGCTCCTGACGCTTGAGGGACAGAAATCTACGGAAATAGCTGCTAAGATGAATATATCTGTTGAAACAGTCAAAGATCATAAAAGTAACGGTAAAAAGAAATTAGCTATACTGTTAAAGGATGGATGTTTTGTTTGGTTAATTGATTTTCTTTTCATATAAAATCTTTTTTGTTTTTCTTTTTTAAATTTTTTTTGATTTTACACCCCCCCTTTTTGCGGGAGTGTGCGTTATTGTGTAAATGATTGTTATAAAGAAATGGATAATAAAGATAAAATATTTCATATTTCGTTGTTGATTACTAAATACCTGTCGGATGAGATGACTACGGAAGAAGAGAGGGATTTAGAAATTTGGAAAAATGAATCGTCGCACCATCAGCAACTGTTTCAAGATTTGTGTTCCGATGAAATGAAAAGATGTAAGGCGAAACTTTATGCTGATAATGAAACGGAGGAGGTTTTTAAGTTTTTTATTCAGGGTAAACGAGAATGGAAGCGTCGTCGGAATAGAAGGTATATTTATAGAGGAACGGCTTATGCTGCTTTGTTTTTATTGCCATTGTGTTTTGCCTTTTTATTTTTATTCAATAAATCGACTGATTTTTCTGTCTTTGAAAGGATAGGAGAAGATCTTGTGGTAAAAAATAAACCGACACTTGTTTTGTCGGACGGAAATACTTTAGCTCTTGGTGATGCCGGATTTCATTTGTGTGAAAGGAATGGGGTGTCCATTGAAATGGAACAAGGAAATATTGTTTATAACGATGAAGAAATAAGTTCTGATTCTTTGTTGTACAATACTCTTGAAGTCCCATTGTATGCAGATTTTAAGATTACTCTTTCCGATGGAACAAAGGTTTATATGAATGCCGGTTCGTCATTGAAATTTCCGGTTGCTTTTGGGAAAGAGAATAGAACGGTTTATGGCAGTGGAGAAATTTATTTGGAGGTAGCGAAGGATCGTCACAGACCTTTTTTTGTTGTATTGAATGATTTGAAGGTGGAAGTGTTGGGTACCAGATTTAATATAAATTCATATCGTGATGAGGGTTTTGTGGAAGTGACGCTTGCTGAAGGGCATATTGCTGCCTATGTAGATGAATGTCGTTATGATTTGAAACCTTGTCAACAACTTTATTTTGATAAAAATATAAAACAGGCACAGGTGAGAGAGGTGAAGCCTTCCGATTATATTTCTTGGATTAGTGGTGAATATGTTTTCAAAGGAAAAACATTTAAAGAGGTGGCTCGTGTGTTGGAACGTTGGTATGATGTTAAAATTAATTTTACGAATGCTCGTTGTGGATCTATGATTTATACGGGAGTGATTCAAAAGGATCAGTCGATTAGTGAATTGGTGTCTTTGTTTGAAAAATCTTCTGATATTAAGTGTAGTATCAATGGCAAAGATATTTTTATAAAATAGTATTTTTTTAAAATCGAATATTTCGAGTAAAAACATTAAAATCGAAAATTATGAGAAAATTTTTTGTATTAGGTGTCAGTGTATTGTTGTCGTTGACGGCATTGGGGCAGGAGAAAGAAAAAATAGAGGGTTATATTATTGAAGGACATATTTCCGGTGAATATAACGGTAAGGTGTATTTGACAAGTGAGGATGGCATCCACGGCAATCAGACCAATATAGATAGTTGTGAGGTTGTAAATGGAAACTATACTTTTAAGGGTCCTAAAGTGGATGTGGTTACGATGCATTTTATTAAAAGTAAAGATGGGCAATTGACTCCTCTGTTTCTTGAAAACGGGAAAATCAGGATAGAAGGGCGGGCAGAAAGTTTTTTGTGGGCAACGGTAGTGGGTACGGTGAATAATGATATTCGTCGATTACACGATTATCAGGTTCGTTTCGTTACGGACAGTGTCTTGTATGCTACTTTAATTGAATGGGGAAAATATGGACGTCGGGATATGAAATTTGAATCCGCAGAGTTTGATCGTCGTACTAAATTGATCAATAATCGGAAATTGAATATTGAAAGAGAGATGGTGAAACGTTATAAAGATGATGTTTTTGCTCCTTTTATTATTATGTTTGAAATGGTGGCAGATGTGTCTACGAATGAATTAAAATCTCTTCGGCAATCGCTTGATTCTTCTTTGAATAATCATCCGTATATGAAATATATGGATGAGTATATTGCTACTCAGTCGTTTAAAGAAGGTAGTGTGGCTTATAATTTCACTATTCCGGATGTTGATGGGAATCCAATAGAGTTGAAAAATTATAAAGGTAAATATGTTTTACTTGACTTTTGGGCATCTTGGTGCGGACCTTGCCGGAAAGAGATGCCTAATGTGGTGAAATTATATAAAGAATGTAAAGGTCAGGATTTTGAAATTATTGGTATATCGTTGGATGGTAAAAAGAGTGATTGGGTAAATGCTATTAAAGAGTTGGGAATGAAATGGCCGCAATGTAGCGATTTGCAACGTTGGAATAGTACGGTGGTTCGTAAATATAATGTTAATGCGGTACCGACAACTGTTTTGATTAATCCGGAAGGAGTGGTAGTGGCTATTGATTTGCGCGGAGAGAAATTGGCAGCTAAGGTGAAAGAATTGATTGGTAAGAAATGACGATAAATAATCGGTGATATGAAAAGAATAGTGTTGGCATTTATTTTTTGTATCGGGATACATTTTGTTTTTGCAGGACCACTGAAAAAGACTTATATCAGTGCTACTGTGAGCGGATATTCAGGAAGTGTGGTTGATTTTGAATTTATGGGGAAGGAGGATCTTAATATGCAGTATGCCTATGTTGAAAATAAGCAGATGGAATTTGAGGTGGAGTTGGACGATATTGTCTTGATGAAATTGAATGCTTTTGTTTGGATATATTTGCAACCGGGCGATAAAATTAATGCAGCGGTTCAATATGATGGACGATTTTTTAAGACAGTAGAATTTACGGGTACTCCGGAAGCAGTGATTGCTAATAGGGTGTGTAATGATATGCGGAGTGTACGTATAGAAAATCGTTATAAGTTGGATCCACGGGCTGCGGCAGCTGTCCAAACCGCTCCACATAATTATTATGCTGCTACACAGAAAGAATGGAAGGTAGAAAAAGAGATATTAGAGGCGGAGAAAGTACAGATTCCATCGCAGATATATAATTATATGTATACAGAGATAGAAAGTCAGTTTTTATCAAATTTGATTACTTATCCGATGGTGTGTGCCTCAATGGCGAAGGAATCCATTGAAAAATCTATGCCTGAAGGTTTTTGGACGGTATTGGATGATTATAAATTACGAGAGGATGAGGCTTCTTTGAAAAGTGGTGCTTATATGAGTTTTTTGCTTGATTATAAGAATTATGTAAGACGTAGGGATGCATTGAAAATGGATGTGATTTATACTCCGGCGAATGATATGAAATCGGAATTTGAGGATATTGCTTCTTTTTATGAAGGATCTTTGAGGGAGGGTGCGTTGTATTTTTTCCTTTGTAACCAGATAATGTCAGGCAAAGATTTTGACACAGCCCAGAAGTTGAGCAAACAGTATTTAAAAAAATATAATCAGAATAAAGAATATCGAAAAAATTTGACAGAGATGATGAAGTAGAAAATTAGGTATGGCAAGTATTGCCTTACTTGTCCATACCTATGTGTTTTAATTTATATGACTAACTTAAAACCTTACAAAGTTATGCAAAAGAAAGTATGTTTTCGCATTGGTAAAATTAAATTTTTCATACTGGCGTTTTTGCTTTGCCTGATGGTAGATGATCTCTATGCAGAAGGTGATGATCAGTATGAAAATATGAAGATTTCCTTGAAAGTCAACAATGAAAATCTGGATAAAGTGCTGGATAAAATTGCTGATATCGCACAGGTACACTTTTTTTATAATCATACTCAATTGAATATAAATAAAAAGGTGACACTGGATTTGAAAGAACGTCCGTTGCGAGATGTTTTGGAGTGGGTGTTGGGGGATCAGAATGTTACTATGGAGTTTCAATTGAATCGAACGATTATTTTGAAGCCGCAACCCAAAAAGAATTTAAATTCTCCTGTAAAGAAAATATCAGGACAAGTCATTGATGCTAAGACGAAAGAGGTTTTGCCGGGAGCCAGTATTGTGATGGCAGAACAACGTGGAATGGGAGTGGTTACGGATATGTCGGGTCGATTTTTTATAGAAGTACCTGAAGGTATTTCTGCTTTGTTGGTGTCTTTTATAGGCTATGAAGAGGAAGCAGTTAAATTGCAGGGAGAGTTGAGTGATTTGGTGATTAAACTGTCGCCGCGAATCGTTGAAATGGAAAGTGTAGTTGTCACCGGTATGACTCCTCGGAAGGTGGAAAGTTTTACGGGAGGATATGTGACTGTTAAAGGGGAAGAATTAAAAAAACTTAGTCCGAACAATCTTTTAAAAGCGTTACAGCTTTTTGATCCCAGTTTCCGGATTGTTGAGAATAACAGTCGGGGATCGGATCCGAATACATTACCTGAATTTCAGTTGCGTGGAGATGTACAGATTGGTGCTGTGGGAAGCAGTAGTGTGAATATGTTAGTGGGGGATTATTCTAACCGACCGAATATGCCTCTTTTTATTTTGGATGGTTTTGAATGTACTTTACAGCGTATTGTCGATTTGGATCCGGAAAGAGTGGAATCGATCACTATTTTAAAGGATGCTGCTGCTACTGCTATTTATGGATCAAGAGCTGCTACGGGCGTTGTTGTTTTTGAAACAAAGAAACCGCTTCCGGGGGCATTGAATGTTTCTTATTCTGCTAATATTGGAGTTACGTTACCTGATTTAACGGACTATAATATGATGAATGCGGAAGAAAAATTACAGTATGAAGAGGATGCAGGTCTGTTTGATGTGAATAGTGCAGAACAAATGAATTATTACAATCATTATAGACAGGAAATATTGAGAGGTGTGAATACTTATTGGTTGTCGGAACCTTTAAGAACGGCTGTTACTCATCGTCATTCTTTGTCGATAGATGGAGGAGATGAGGCTTTGCGTTATAGTTTGAGTCTGAATTATGGAAGTACACCGGGTGTGATGAAGAAATCAGACCGTACGAATTTGGGATTTGGAATTAATCTTCAATATCGCCGTAAAAAATGGAATATTGGCAATTCTCTTAATATTTCAAATACTAAAGGAAATAATACACCATACGGTTCGTTTAGTACTTATACGAAGTTGAATCCTTATTACCGAAAAACCGATGAAAATGGAAATTATACCAATATAATTGAGCATAAGTTTATGGGAGTTGGTACAAGCAAAGTGCTGATAAGTAATCCTTTGTATAATACGCAATTTCCACATAAAGATTTTACGGAGAACTTTAGTATCGTGGATAATCTTAGTATAGAATGTGCTATTCTTGAAAATTTGAGATTGACAGGTGAGGTGTCGTTGAACAAAGGAACGGCTAAAGGGGAAGTATTTAAATCTATGAATCACACTGATTTTGCCGGAGTGGCAGATTTGACTAAAAAAGGTTCTTATGCTAAAAATATCGGATCTTCGTTTAGTTGGAGTACAAATGCATCTATAAATTATAATTTTACAAAGGGAGATCATTTGTTGAGTGTATTCGGGCGATGGAATGTAGAAGAAACAAAAAATGATGCGACATCACTATCTGCCAAAGGTTTTCCAAATGACAAGATGAGCGATTTTCTGTTTGCTTATGAGATGGATAATCGGGTAAGTGGAAGCGAATCGACAAGTAGGAGTATGGGAGTGGTTGGTCAGGTTAGCTATATGTATGATTTTCGTTATTCTGTTGATTTTAATATTCGGGGTGACCTTTCTTCTTCATTCGGCGAAAATACCAAGATGGCTCCTTTCTGGTCTGTTGGAGCTCGTTGGAATGTTTCTAAGGAAAAATGGTTGGAAAATACGCTTGTATCCAATTTAGTGTTGTTGGGATCTTATGGTATTACCGGTTCTCAGAATTATTCTCCCTATCAGTCTGTGGAAACCTATAATTTTGATGATTTGATGTTTCCTTATATTTCTTCGGATGTGTTAGGCGCAGAATTGATGGGTTTGGGAAATCCTGATTTAGGTTGGTCTAAGACAAAAGCGAAGAGTGTGACACTTGAATTAGGATTATGGAATAATAGGTTTAATTTTTCTGCTAATTATTATAATAATTATACGAATCAGTTGTTGTTGGATTATACGATTGCTCCTTCAGCCGGATTCCCGACGATTACAACCAATGCGGGAGCGATAGAGAATTCCGGTGTGGATGTTTCGATGAGTGTTATGCCGATACAGGATTATAAGAATCAGATCCAATGGAATATTTCTGTGAACGGTGCTTATAACCGGAATGTGGTTAAAAAGATATCTAATCTTGTAAAAAAGATGAATGAAGATAATATGAAGACAGAAGGAGCACCTCTACCAATTTATGAAGAAGGGAAGTCGACGACTCAGCTTTTTGCTGTGCAATCATTGGGAATTGATCCGGCTACCGGGAAAGAAGTTTTCTTGAAAAGGAATGGTCAGAAGACTTTTATATGGGATCCGGCTGATAAGATACCGATGGGAGATACACAGCCTAAGTTGAGAGGAGCTGTTTCTACTTCATTGACGTATAAGAATTTTACTTTTGCCTTAGGATGCTCTTATGAATTAGGATCTTATCGGTATAATCAAACGTTAGTGGATAAGATTGAAAATGCTTCTGTCGGCTATAATATGGATCGAAGGGCAGCAGAAAATCGATGGAGAAAACCGGGCGATATTACCAAATATAAGTCAATGGAATTGTTAGGACAAGGTACGCAGACAAGTAGTCGTTTTGTTCAGAAATTTAATGAATTTAAGTTTAATTCTATTAGTGCCGGTTATCGTCTGGATCCGAAAAATTTTAAATTCTTACAGAGTTGTCGGATTGCTAATTTGTCTGTGAATGCTACGATGGAAGATATTGCACGGATTTCTACGGTGAAACAGGAGCGAGGACTCGATTATCCTTTTGCCCGTTCATTTAGTGTGTCTTTGTCTGTATTATTTAATTAAAAAGGAAATTAGGATGAAAAAGATAAATGTAATATGGATTTTGTTGGTGACATTCAGTTTTTCTGCTTGTTCCGACTGGTTTGATATCAGTCCTAAAACAGAAGTGAAATCTAAAGATTTGTTTTTAACAGAGGCTGGATTTAAAAGTGCTCTGACGGGTATATATGGAATGATGACCCGAGAACATTTATATGGACGTGATCTGTCTTTTCTATTTCTGGAGCAATTGGCTCAGCGTTATGATAATAATCCTGATGCAACAGATGAACAAAGGGGTAAAATTTATGATTATGAAAATTTGTCTTCTTCTAAAGAAGCTTTGTCCTCTATTTGGAATTCAATGTATAGAAATATAGCGAATATTAATAATTTGCTGTATAATATAGAGATGAACGGGAAGAATATTATAACTCCCGGTTATTATGAATTGATAAAAGGAGAGGCTTTGGCATTGAGAGCTTTCCATTATTTTGATCTGTTACGTATGTGGGGACCGATTTATCAATTGCATCCGACAGATAATGCGGTACCTTTTCGGGATCAGTTTAATGCTGATAAGACTCCGCTTATGAAGGCAAATGAGTTGTTGGAAAAAATTATTGCCGATTTGAAAGAGGCGGAAAATTTATTGCAAGATGATCCAATGGATTATTTGGGAAATCCGAATCAACCTTTTGTGGGATTCCGTCAACAACGAATGAATAAATATGCTGCGAAGGCTTTGTTGGCGAGAGCCTATCTCTATCAGGGCGATGAAACCGGTAAAATAAAGGCGGCTGAAAAGGCAAAAGAAGTGATTGATTCGTGTGGTTTATTATTGGTTCGAAATAATCGAGAAGACAGAACAATGTTTGATGAAACTCTTTTTGGTTTGAATGTATTTAATATGTCGGAACGAATTACTCCTTATTTTACTGCTGCCGTAGGACAAAATGGGACAGAATTGTGGATATCTCTTGCTAATGCTAAAGAGGTATTTGAAGTGGCTACTTGCGGGATTAATGATATTCGGTACAAAAATGGTTATGGATTTATTCATAATGATACAAAATTGATGTGTCGAAAATATCTTAAAGGGACGTCGCTTAATTATGAAGAAAAAATACCACTGATTCGTTTGTCTGAAATGTATTATATTATGGCGGAAGCTTTGCCTTTGGGTGCTGATGCTGATTATTATTGTAATGCAGTAAGAAATGCAAGAGGAATATCTCGGAAAAATGATGTACACTTTAATGATGAAGCCTTCCGACTGGATGTATTACAAAAAGAGTATGGAAAAGATTTTTTTGCGGAAGGTCAGCTGTTTTATTTCTTAAAGAGAAATGCACGGACAAATTTTTATCGCTGTCCATTTGAAGAAGGAATGAAACTCTCTTATTATGTATTCAAAATCCCGGATGATGAGGTGGAATTTGGTTCTGTTTCAAAATAATGGATTGAAATGAGTTAGTGGACTTAACTAAAAAATGATGCTATGAGAAATTTAATTTATATGGCTATCTTACTGCTTTTGGGAGCCTGCCAAAAGGAAGAGGTCTTCCTATACGATGAAGCGAAAAGTAGTATTCAGTTTAACTATGCGGATGCAGAGATAGTTTTGGACTATAATTTTGCAATGCAATATAAAATAGTAGAAATAGATATGGGTTGGGGGGTTCAAGAAGATAGATTTTATTATGGTGATTCTTTACGGCGGGACACTATTCCTTTGGTGTTATCTGTTCTTGGGCTTAAAGATGAAAATGAACGTCCTTTTAAATTGAAAACCGTTTTAGTGAAAGGACAGGATTCTACCAAAATAGCGGATGTTGAATTTTTACCCTCGTATTCTTTTCAAGCTAATTCATTAAAAGATACGATTCAAATTGTTTTGCTACGTCCGGCAGAGCGGGGTGAGTATACGATTGGAATTACATTTGATGTAGAAGGCGAAGAGGCTCCTTTTGCTTTAGGTGCAGAGGAAAAGAGTATATACCGTTTGAATATATCGGATCGTTATAGAAAACCAGCTTCCTGGGATGGAATGGCTGAATTATATTTAGGGGAGTATTCTGAAGAAAAATATGCGTTTATTGTGACTTTACGAGGTAAACTTGATACCTTTTTTTGGGACTGTTGGCTATATAATCAAGACTTAAGAGATGCTCTTGATGCATACAATATGGCTCATCCGGATAGTCCGAAAGATTTCACCTTTCCGGTGAATACTACTCCACCTTGGTAATAAACATTACGTTTTTACAAGTTGATAAACTTAGTTGTTGAATTATTAAAAAGAATAAGTATATGAAATCAAATATAGGAATTTTATTTGGTCTGATGTTATTCATAATGACCGGTTGTTATAAAGACAAAGGAAATTATGATTACCATAAGATAAATGATTTAAGTGTGAGTTTTCTGCCGGATAACGCTGTGGATGGAATATATACGATAAAACAACCGGTTGATGATACCTTATATTTTTCTTTGACGCCTGTCATTGCGCAATCACTGGGTTTAGACGAAAAGAATTTGGTGTATTGTTGGAATAATTTAAGTGCTAAAGTGAAAGATTCTGTTTTCACTAAAGAGTTTACGTTTAAATTTCCACCCAAAAAATCAACGAGGTATCATTATCTGTTTCACGTAAAGGATGTGACGACAGATATTGAATATTTTCGGGATGTTAAATTGAAAACAATGGTTCCTTATAGTAATAGTTGGTTGGTGCTGCACGGAAATGCCGACGACCGCAAAATAGGAGCTATCGAACGGAGTGCAAATGGAGATATTGAATTTACGGAGGATATTTATAAGGAAATGAGAGGAATACGGCGTTTTAAAAATGCAACTTCGTTGATATATGCTCCAGATGGAGGAGGTTTTAATCCTGTAACACCTGAACGACTGATGCTGATTGGGGCGGATAGTCTTTTTTATTTATTTCCGTTTGATTGTCAGGTAAAGGCTAAATATGAAACGATGATGCCGGTGACTCCTCAAAAAGAACGTCCGCGTTTGAGTTACGGAGTAGTCAGTGATATTTCTACTCTTATGGGTTTGGTGGATCAACAGGGAAAATATTATCACGGTGGGGCGTATGGTTTTTTTTACAATACAAAGATGAATGAAGGGTTGGAAAATTATCAGGTTGATAAAGTTTTTATTGCAAGTGGAAATCCTCGTAATGCGACACTGTGGGATGCAGTTCATCATAAGTTTATGTATTATCCGGGTACGAATCAATATAGGATGTATGAATCGACTCGACAGGATGAATCTGAATTATCTGCTGTTTTGACAGCATTCCCGGAAGATGTTTTTGAACCGGAAGAGTTAACACATAAGAAAGTATTGTGGGTGGGACGCGGAATGAAAGAAATGGCTAATAATGGGGCTTCTGTGGTGTTGAAGGATATGGAAAATGGAAATTATTTCATTTATTCCATTGGTTATGGGGAAGAGGAGAATGGAGGAAAAAGTAGTTCGGAGAAGGAAAGTAGTTTTGTTAAAATTGTAAGAGATACACTGGAAAATGTTAATTTCAATGAGAATTCATTATTCGCTGTTAGTGAGGCTTTTAATGACCAAATATTTTATACATTAGGGAACAATGTCTATCTATACAATACGGTGAATGGTGAGGAGGTATTTTTATATACAGTGGGACAAGGTGTTCAGATTACAAAATTTGCGTTTAGAATAACAAATGTACTTACTACGTTGGGACCTGATGGGAATGGAGGTCAGCGGATATTGGGAATTGCGGTAAAAACGAACGGTGGGAAAGGTGAATTGCACGAAATTTTTTTGAATGTCGCTGGTGATGTAATTGAAACGAAGGTACATACCGGATTCGGTGAAATAGTAGATTTTTGTTTTACTTCTGTTACTCGAAATTTAAATCTTTAAAAAATAGATAGATTATTGTGTAACAGATGAAATTCAATGCTCTCAATTTAAAATATTTTCAAATGAATAGAATAAAGTTAGTTGTATTATTTGTACTTCTTTTTAATTTTGCTTTTGGTGAAGGGAAGCAGTTTGTTATAAACGGTTCAATAGAAGAAATCGCTAAGGGGCGAGTATGGGTAATTACCCAACGGGTGAGCGGTCTGGATACATTAGGCGGTGGTGATATTGTAAACGGAATGTTTAAAGTGGTGGGTAACGTGGATGAACCTGTTGTCGCATTGATTACCATTGAAAATTATCAGGGCGGTTTTGTATTTATTTTGGATACGGATGCACCTTATCAAATGAATTTGAAAAAACAGGAGAGAAGTACTATTACCGGTGGAAAATTACAAACAGTATATACAGATTATCAAGAAATGGTTTTGCAGAGTAATAAAGAAATGCAGCTATTAAAAGAGAAGATTACGGAAGCTGTTGAAGTGAAACATTTTAAAACAGCTACGGAATTGCAGAAAAAATTAGATGATTTGGTGGCGAATGCTTCTCAGAAAGTAGAACGTGTTTTGGATAAAAATAAAGATAATGTATTTACCGCCTATATTCGTGCAGTTAAAACAGAGAAAATAGATGATTTAAATATACTGAAAGAAAGGTATGCTATTTTATCCGAAAAAGCCCGTAATACGGAACCTGCAAAGATTTTAGCCGCCCGAATTGCCCGAATGGAACAGATAGAGGAGGGAAATAATGCTCCTGATTTTACACTTCAGACTCCCGATGGTCAGTCACTTTCTCTTTATAAGTTGAAAGGGAAGATCAAGATTGTTGATTTTTGGGCTTCTTGGTGTGGACCTTGCCGTCTCGAAAATCCGAATATGGTAAAATTGTACAAAGAGTTTAAAGACAGAGGTTTGGTTGTATTGAGTGTTTCGCTGGACCAAAATAAAGAAAAATGGATGCAAGCTATTGAAAAAGACGGAATGGTATGGTATAATGCCTCTTCCTTAAAAGGGTGGACGTGCGATGTAGTGAAGAAATATGCTATTACCGCTGTCCCTACTATCTTTGTCTTAGATGCGAATAATCGGATTATTGCAACACAGTTGCGGGGAGAAAAATTGCATCAATTTGTAGCAGAGAGATTATAAATATTCGATAGACTCTTGATCTGAAATAGCTTATCAAAATAAGTTGTGGAAATTTATAAATATATATATTTCCACAACTTTTGTAATATTCCTATAAAATGATTAACCGAAACCATTTTTTCAAAACCGAAAACGTAATAGATTGAAAATCAATACGTT
>JAVXFZ010000064.1:0-15114 GCA_036657595.1 Odoribacter sp.
TTTTAATAAATCAATCAGACGTGTTCCCACAAAACCGGAACCGCCAATTAAAATAATTTTCATACTTTTCGTAATATTTTTTTATATAATATTGTCCGTAAAGAATTAGGGATAATTCTAGATATAAACCGAATTCCTATATTCTGAAGGAAGCAGACATAATTAATAAATCCTAACTTCAATAACTTTTGCTGAAACTTAAATTCATCCATAGCATATTTCCATCCTCCACGTCTTTTAAACATATCAGATGAAAAACGAAAATAAAGAAGACTTTCGGGTATATTATAAAAACAGGCTCCATTTAACAACATTCGCACCCACAAATAATAATCCTCAAACAAAGGGAAATGCTGATAACTACCAACCGACATAACAGCATTTTTCCGAAACATTACTACCGGATGGTTGACCGGACTTCTTTGTTTGGCAAATTTTAAAATATCATTATGAGTTTCCGGTACTTTTCGAATAGACAATACATTTAAAATATTATCTTCAAATTCATCAATCCAAGCTCCCACAATATCTATTTCCGGATGAGCACAAAACATCGCTATCTGTTTTTCAAAACGATCAGACTTTGCGATATCGTCAGTATCCATACGAGCGACAAGATCATAAGAACAGTGCTTCAATCCTTCATTCAAAGCTTTTCCCAATCCTTGATTTTCAGATAAAGGAACAATCTTTAATACTGAAAATTTCCGGACATAATCCTCTACTACCCGATCAAGTTCATCAGTCAAAGGTCCATCTTTGACTAATATCACCTCATCAGGCAATAAAGTTTGGTTAAAAATACTATCTAAGCTTTGTTGAAGGTAAGCAGGCTGTTCTTTCCGGTAAACCGAGAGAAGAACAGTAAACATAAATTTATTATTTGATTATTTATTAAAAAAGTCAACACATTGACACACAATTTATCCTGGAATAAGAATTACCAATATATAACTTTACACAAAGTAGAATCAAAATCTTGATTTCCTAAATTTTGCATCTCTTTGTGAAGATAAAAGTCTCCTCCCTATAGTGTGGAAAAACATGTAGTTTACTCGGACAGAATTAATTACTTTTCGAGTTCCTTGATTTCATTTACTGTAAAAAGGGTTCTACGATGAGTGAAATTGGCACCCTCAATTTATTTGCATCCCTATTTCGAGACTAAAAGCAAATATCTGATTCTCAAGGAGATATTTTTTTGTTATTAGACCCTTATTTTCAAGATTCAGTGTAAATTATATATTATCACCAAAATTATTTATTTCAGCAAACGAATAGATACACCCAGATAGTAATTCATTAAAACATACATAGCCTTTAGCCATGGTAAATGAATAAAAGCTTTTAAATGCCAGTGATGTTTACGAATATATCTTATTAATGGATGAGACCGCCCTAAAATCGCACGCCGTGTTGAATTAGAATAGAAAAGCAAAAACATTGAGCCAATATCATTCTTTAAATTTTCGTATTTCTTTTGTTGTTTTAGATATTTTTCAATAAAACAGGCAGCTTCGAGAGTTTCTTCAGCCAATTTTACAGATTGAATATGCGACACTGAAGTGGAATGTTGAATATAGTTATAAATAGAATATTCACAGCCAATGATCATATCAACCCTAGATATTAATTGGACGAATACTGCAATATCTTCACCTATCCTGATATTCTCTGGAACCTTTACTTCGGGAATAAATAAATCTTTCCGATACATTTTTCCACATAGTTCCCAACTATTCTCTCCATGTAAAACTCTTTTCAAAAAAGATAACGAATCTAATTTCTTAAATCCAACAGCACGCCCCTTTCTACTCTTTCCATCGGAAATAATATTCAATCCAGCAACAATAATACCTATTCCAGGATATTCCTGTACTTCTCTCTCTAATATTTCCAATGCATTTTCTTTTAATGTATCATCAATATCCAAGAATGTAATATAATCTCCGGATGCTTCACTAACGCCTGATTCCCGAGCCCGGGCAACACCTTGGTTTACTTGTGAAATCAATCGAATACGAGGATCAAGATGTTTATATCCCAAAAGTATCCTCTCCGAATTATCTGTACTTCCGTCATTTACACAAACAGCCTCCCAATCTAAATAAGTCTGTTTTTGCAAACACGACAAGCACGCTGGTATATAGTGTTCGCCATTATATATCGGAATAATTACAGATATTTTCATAAATAAGTTTTTAAGCATTTGGGGCCAGATGGCATTCATTAAAATAAGAATAAGCAGCTAAAAACAGAATAGGGACAGTCATATTAAAACTTATTGTCATCGCATTAAACTCCAAAACAAAAAAATATAATTCCATATTTCAATACATCATGATTCCCCAAACGCCAACAAACGAAACAACCTCTCCCATCTCATCATAACCTCCGACTCCAGATAATGTTCTGCTGCATGACGAGCATTTTTCCCAGCCATACAACGTTTTTCATAACTTGCCATCCAGGCCATTAATTCACCGGCAAATGAATCAATGTCTCCAACAGGAACTAAACTCCCAAAAGATTCTTTCACGACATCACGAGGACCACACGGACAAGTAAAAGAAACAATGGGTAGTCCGTAAGACATCGCTTCCAATAACACCATAGGCAACCCTTCATATCGCGAGCACATCGCATACACAGAACTTTGTAAATATTCATTTTTAATATCCGAAGTAGGTTCTTTTAAAAAAACAGAATTTTCTAACCCGAACTGACTCACCAAATGTTCTAATTCTTTTCGTTTATCACCATCCCCAAAAATACACAAGGACCAATCGGGATAAATTTCACACACAATAGACCAGGTTTTGATTAAATAATCAAAACCTTTTTGATTTTCCAAACGTCCAACACTAATGACTCTCTTAGAAACCAATGCGGCTAAATCTTTCGGTAAGGCTGTCAAAAAATTAGGAATTACACATATGTTATGAAAATCTCCCCATGCTTTTTTATCTTCTTCTGTCAGAACAACAAAACAGGCATATTTCTGAATAATTTTCCCCCAATTCCAGATTCTTATTTTCTGAAAAAAATAAATGATTGGGTTTGTTGCTTCTATTAATTTAAAATTCTTAGAAAAATGATATTCCAATATTTTCTTACTTCCATCCTCTATTTTATAAAGAAAGTCCATATCTCTGTCAAACATAGAAACACAAATATCAGGCTGTTCCCGGACAAGTAATTCATGCAAATACCTCTGATGCTTTCGCTTCTTCAATAACTTCAAAAAAAACCTTAAAACAAGATTCTTATCTTTATCTTCATCATAATTAATACCTAGATCAAAAAAATCAATTTTCGAAGAAAAAGTAAAAAAGTTAGCCCGGCCTTTCTGCTCAGTAGTAACAATGCCTACTTTATAGCCTAATACATCTGCAAGATAATTAGCTTTATACATCAACACCCGCTCCATTCCACCGGAATTATAAGTACCATTAATACAATAAATTATCTTCATAAGAAAAAATCAATAATGATTAATATTTTTTTCAAAAATGGTCTGATAAGGGAGAGTTCCATGATAGGAAGGTTCTTTACCTGATAATAACAAAAAGAATAAAAACGTGATACAAATCAATGGCAAACCATTGACTTTGTTATTCTTACAAAGAGATGAAGCTAAAAGTACATTAACATAAGTCAAATAAAAAACAACTCGTCCAATTAAATGAAATTCAATAAAGATATTATATAAAACTATTCCGGTCAAAAAAACGGTCATTAGTACAGGACGATTTATTGATTTATCAAAGACCAATAAATACAGTGCTACACATATCCCAAAAAACATCACAATAGAGAAGCCAACATCTTCAGCCAACATTCGATCAGTCATTTTATATCCTTCGTACAAAGGAAAGATCATCATCAATTTTGTACCAATCTCTTTAAAAAAGCCTAATAAATACATAAAATAAGTCGATAAAATCAGGATAATCCACACAATTTTATTTAATCTTATTTTAGAAATAAAAACAAATGGCATTAAAAAAACGGCTGAAATATGAAATAACAACATAGGCAATAAAGCAAAAATATACTTCAAGTATTTTTTTTCTTCCAAATAATGAATGATATATAAAAAATAAACTAATACAAAAGCCTGCCGCACTTGATTAGTCAACATAAATTGCAAAAGAAAAACCATAGAAAAAAAGATTCCATAAGTGAGAATCTTTTCTCGAATAAAAAGTTTAAATAGAAAAAAATAGCTCATTGCTGTCATTGTAGACAACACTCCAACATAACCGATTGGAGAAAATGAAAAAAGCTTATTTAAAAACCCAAAACCAGGTTCAACGTATGAATTATAACCAAATTTAATATCAGAAAAAATCTCCATATATCCCTCATAATCATAGCCTATTTTATAACGTATAGCCCAAAAAAAAACAATAAATATATAAGTTAATAAAAGGCACAAAGGATTATAATGAGCTTTTTCTGTGAAAAAAGCCAAAAGACAAGCAATAATCAAAAAAAAATTATAAATGATTCCACTTTCAATATCCATCCAACTTTAATTATTTATTTTTTTACAAACAACTTTATTTTTAGCATATACTCTACCAAACGGAACAATCCTAAATCAGCAAGATTAAACATAATTTTATTATAAAAAGAAAAATGATATTTCCATATATAACGATTTGCTTCCGGCCAAAGAGATTGCCACAGAGGATAATCACGTAATTCAGAATTTGAGACCATTTTACTTTTAGCATCAAATACTCGCTCTATAAAGTCCATATAATATCTCTCAAAAACTCCTCTTTCTTTCAAAAAAACCTCTATAATTCTACAGGAATCTATTGTGTCTTCTAATTGTTTACGATTGATATTAGTTACTATTGAATCAGTATTATATTGCACATAATAATAAAAAGCGTTAGGTATATACGATATTCTTCGACTATAAAAATAAAGTTGAATCATCGTAGTTAAATCCTCCCACATATTCACACCATCAGGGAAATGAATATGATTCAAAATATATAATTCTCGTTTTATTAATTTATTACATACAGAAGAATGTAATTTACCTAATAATGTATTCTTTATACATTCCACATTATTCAGAGGAAAATTCTGCTTAAAATATTTTCTATCTTTAGAATGTTCTTCATAGAAATCACATCCTACAATGTCCGCGTCTTCGTCTACTGCCTTATTGTACATTTTTTCATACATATCCAGTTCTATCCAATCATCACTATCACAATGAATCGTATAAATTCCTGTAGCAGCATTTATTCCTGTATTTCGTGTTGTAGCCGAACCCTGATTCTTTTTGTGTTCAATAATTTTTATTTGTGTTTGTCGCTGGGGATATTCTGCAATAATTCGCTGAAGAATTTCCATACTTTTATCCGGCGTACAATCGTTTACAAAAATATATTCAATATCATCCAACGTCTGTTCAAACAACGAGCGAATACAACGCTCAATATATTTTTCAACATTATAGATAGGAATAATAACCGAAACTTTAGAAGGGGTATTCATAGGTGTAAATTTCTCATCAAAAAGTCTTTAGATAATTCTCGCTGTTTGTTTAAAATCCGATCCACACTTACCCAATCAACAGGTTTATCCAATTTATCTTCAACCAGTTCTTTTATATCCAAGATCATCCTTTCTCTTAAACAAAACATTTTCAGCAAAGAATCAAACCGTGCTATACCACGATCTTTATTTCCATAGACGATAAAAGGAACATTAAATAAAATTGAAAAAACACATCCGTGAAAAGAATCCGTTACCACATAAGTAGCATCCCTAAATCCTCTTAACCAATTTTCTACCGGAGGTGCTATTCTTTCTTGTAAGGAAACAGAAGCATCTTCTGTTTTTGTATTCACATAAAATGGAGTTAATCCAAACTTTACTGCAACCCGTTCTATCAATTGCTTTTTCCCTTCGGTCATATCCAACATATAAACCAACAATTTCTTCGTCTGATTTTTCTTATCCGAAAGCAACTGTAAATAATCACAGGGAGTCAACAGCATAGTCGGATCTAATAAGTGAACAACACTTACTCCAAATTTCTTTTTACACAAATCAACGCCAGACTCTTCACGCACACTGACAGCATCAAAACGACGAAGCAATTTACCGCATCGCTTTGTCTGAAATTTCGAAAGCTCCCATTCATCCACGCCAAAAGATGCGGCATAAGCCATTCGTTTCCCTCTAAAATTTAAGGGTAAAAAATTAAAAAAATAATTAAATAAACAAGGAGAATAGCAAGGTCTCCAAACTTGATCACTTCCCACAATAAAAGCGTCATACGATACATCCAACAATTTTTTAAAATCGCTGGAACGATGAATCTGATCCGTACAAGGTGAAATATAACGATTTATAAAAAGCTGTGTATTTTGGCTCATTATTTTACGAGGTATTTCCACCTCCCGTTCATAAGAATAAATCAAATGAACATTTTTTCTCATTAATACATATTTTTTTACAATCCGTTTGGCAAAAATAAATAATCTGCTTAAAAATCCCGGAACTTTTTCCACCCGATTGATTAACCACACCTCACATCCCAGTTTTTTTAAATAAGTCTGTAACGCATAAGCCTGCAAAATACCACCATAATTAGTATGAAGAGGCTGCGTCAGTATTCCTATTTTCATATCAATTTTAAATCTTTCAAAACCTGTTTAGTGAATAATTCTCGTCCCTTCCTGTTCAGAAAAAAAGAATTAAAATAGAACTCCGGATCGCTAAATCGTTCGTCGCTCATATAATCTAAAAAAGGAACATTCTGAATATTAGATTCATTTACAAAGGAATAAATATAATTTTGCCTAAAAGATTCTGAAAATTTCATACTCAAATAATGTGTCATTGGAGGAATCACAAGAACAGGCTTCATTCCTCGCTCAAGACAAAAATCAATCATTTCCCGTAAAATATTTATATTCTCACATCGCCGAGCCATATTATCCGCTGTTAAAGGTGCTTCCAAATCTGTTATATTAAACTCTTTTTTCCATCCTTTAAGCCAATTTTCAGCATCCATCATTAACGCTTTCTTATCCATAGGTTGGCATTCCGTTAATAAACTCAAATCTATCGGTTTATCTTTCAACAACACTTTTAATGCTTCTATCGGAGCAGATGAAATAGGAAAACGAAGTCCTAAACGCTCTCTTATATTATTTTTAAATTTAAGTGAAGCAGGAAGAATTCGGTTAAATTTTATATGGTAATTGACTTCATCATTTAAATTATCAGTATAACAACTACTAAATACGACCAAGGGGATTAAAACAACTCCTCCATTTATTAAATAACTATGATAATATTTTAAAAGCCGAAAATCATAATTTAGCGATTGTGTACCTGTCGACCAATTTTGTCCTAAAATATGATTGTACATAAAAGCAAAACGAGCAGGATTACTTCCCAAATTCACTATCTCATAATTACGTATCAAATCATCACGATAAGCATCATTAGAAACAAATTGTCCGATATATTGAAAATAATTTTTATACCAATTCGTTTTTTTTACACAAAAATTTAAAAATAAAAAAAACAGAAAAAATAACAGAAGAAAAAATAAAAAGACTATTTCAATAATACCAACCCACCACCAAGAAGACGTAATAAAATATACGAATACAATCACTACAAAGACACCTATTCCTGTATAAAATAATAATTTTTTTCTCATATTTTAGATTAATAACCGGGACAATTCATTGATTCCGGATGAAATTTATAATCTATATTCAACGCAAAAATCTCCGCTAAATCCAATGCAGTCAATTCAAAGTCATCTATGTCAATATTTGCTTTTATACGGATAGGATTTAATGAACTGAAAATCGGAATAACTCCCTGCTGAATATGCCATTTCATAATGATCTGAGGTATCGTCTTATTATATTTCAAAGCTAAACATTTCAATACCTTATTTTCCTTTACCATCGGCAACATATTACAAAGAGCTGAATAAGCCTCCATCTGTATTTTTTCTCTTTTACATTTTTCGACAAACTCAGGAACAGTCCTAAAAGGATGATATTCAATTTGTATCACCTGAGGCTTTATTTCAATATCTTGTTCGAATAATCTTTCCAGATGCCTTTCTCGACAATTACATAATCCAATCGCTTTTACTTTCCCTGAATGATATATCTCCTCTAATTGCTTCCAATTTTTAATATAATAATCAGGATAAGGCCAATGCAATAACCACAAATCAACATAATCCATCTGTAGAGCCTTTAAGGACATTTCCAGCGTTCTCCGCATATCTCCAGAAATTTGTTGATTATTTCCCACTTTTGTAGTGATAAATAAATCCTCTCGTTGCACCTCTCCCGCTCTCTCCGCATCTTTAAATATTTTTCCCAATAATTCCTCATTATAATAATCCGGAGCAGTATCAAACGCCCAAATCTGATTTACAATAGCCTTTCTTACAGAATTTTCCAGAAGTTTATACAATTCTGATTTACTTCCTTTTCGATCCCAAAGTGAAGTACCCATTACAATTTCAGGCATCTTTATGCCATTATTCAACTTTCGATACTGCATAATATGATTTTAAATATTTACAAATAAAATTATTTACTTTTTTTCGTGTATTTTTATCAATTCCTAAAAAATAAATAGTCAAACTTGTAGAAAGTATACAGACAATAACAAAACCTCCCAACGATAGAATATCATCTTTGAAATAAGAACAAGAAAAAAAAGGAAAAATCAAAGAACCAACAACAACAATACAACAAATAACATAGACCTTAAGCAAATAATCATTCAATGAAAAAGTAATTCTTCTCTTTAAAACGATCAACTCTACAATATTGCAAAAAATACTACAGACAATAACAACTATAAAAGCTATTTCCGGTTCATAGCCAGATCGTAATAAAACATAAGATAACGGCAAAGGCAACAAGCCTATTGATCCTCCCCACAAATTCAGTTCTCTGATATCACCGGAAGCGTGTACTGCTATCACAACAGAACGTGCCATTGCCCGAATTAGACAATTTATTAATATCAGCCGTAAAAATATAACTGTATATTCCGGAATTTCCTTCAACCAAAGCGTAAGAATATACTCTGTTTTAAATAATACAGGCAAAGCCAATATCCACACCAAATAAAAAGAATATTTTGAACTTGCATTCACTAATCCAATCATAGCCCTTAATTCATTGGCCGCATATAATTTTACAATTTGTGGTTGAACAGCTAACATAAAATTTCCGACAAAAGCATTAAAAGCTGCTTCTACTTGAAAAGCAATCCCTCGCGCTGCATTAACTATCGGACCAAAGAATATATTCAACAAAATGTTTAATCCCTGCCCCTGTGATACAACACATAAAGAGCCGAGCATATCCCAACCTGAAAAATGAAGCAAGGTTTTATATAATACTTTATCTTTAACAAATCTGAAATGGCATTCAGCATACATTTTCTGACAATATACCCGGTAGACTAAAGCAATAATTAAAAACACTATAAATATAGAAGCTGCATAAAAAATCAATCGATCAACGGTCACATAACAAGCTACTAAACCTGCCACACCAAGCTTAAAAACAACCTCTAAGATACTAATATAAGCATAAATATTCATTCGTTCGTGAGCGATGATACTTGCATTATATGGTGTCTGGATCAACTGTACAACGCATACAAGGACAGAAAATTGATATACCCAAAAAGCTGCATTCATTCGATCAGCCGGAATAGTCATTTGTGTCATCACAAACCATAGACCCAACGTCTCGGCTAACAGAAATACCGATAATGCTATTCCTATATGAAGAACTAATGCAACACTAAATATTTTCCTTAATTGTTCAAAATCACCACTACCCAATTCATAAGTCAGAAAACGAGAAGTTCCGGAACTCATCATTCCGTTTACAAAAGCAAGCATACTGACAACACCTCCTACCACATTATAAATACCAAAATCTTCTTCTCCCAATGCATTCAGAATAATCCTAGAAGTATATAAAGCCACTCCCATTGTAAACAACATACGAATATAAAGAAAAATCATATTCTTCGTAATCCGCTTACTGCTTACTTGATACGTCTGTTCATTCATTTAATTTTCTTTCCTAAAACATAATCATTCTGTCAAAATATTTACGAACAAGACATTGTTAGTGTACCCATTCTACATTTTTCTGAACAGCTCTTGCAGGATCTCCCATAATAACAGTATGTGGCTTCACATTTGTCGCCACCCAAGCTCCAGCTCCGATAATTGCCCCGTCTCCAATTGTCACTCCTTTCATAATCATTGCGCCCTGACCAATCCACACGTGATCACCAATAACAACAGGAGCTGTCGGTTTATATCCTTCCGTCAAAATTTGATGACCACCATCATTATCTCGGATCACGACATCCCGAGCAATTAATACATTTCGCCCTATCGTAATCTTTTCCATACAAATAATCTGCACATTCTTATTCAATATAGCACATCCATTAAAAAAGAGAGTTGCATTTTTGAATATTTGAATATCAGCCCCATAATATATCTGAACATATCCGCCATCTAATTTCAACTGAGCTTGATCTTCCAATAATAGAGCACTCTCAATCCGAGAATTTTTCACTCGCTTATAGCCAAACAACATTCTTCCCTTCAAATCAATTAGAGCTGTTTTATGAATATCCAATACGGAAAAACGTGTCGGAAAAAACAAATAGGACTTTCCACAACGACAGGTATTTTTACGTAAAAAATTTATCTTCCCAAAACGCCACCAAACAGGCATATAAAATCCTAAGTTTTGCTTCAAAAAATACATTCCTGCAAGAAGCTTTTGCCATTTATTAGATTTAGGAAAATATTTCTTTAGCATTTGCTCAAAAGGAATTTGATCCATATCCTCGTAAAATATTTTTCTATCAAAAACAGGACTAACTAAAGAGGTCACCAATGCCGGATTAGCAGGAATAACATCCTCTATATGCCTTTCTTTCCAAAAGACAGTATTTTTAATTGTTTCAAAATAATTAATCCCTTTTTGAGAATTTAATAAGACAACTGAAGTACCCTGATTGTCATCCATAGAGGGCTCCACTTTTTCTATTCCCCAAAAATCCCCTATACTGATATCACTGATTCGCGGAAAACCTTTGAATTTACATTCATAACAAGCCGGACGACAAGTGTAATGTGATACGGTAAAACCCATTCCCGATTCATAGTTCATACCACACCCTTTTTTCAGAAAAGTCTTCTTGTTAGCAAATTCCACTCGGTAAGCAAGACTTCTCCAACCCAACTCTTTATCCTTAGAGCGTACACTTACTGCTTTTGCTCCATATTTTTTTTCCAAAAACTCCAAATGCTTATGAAATACTTTCGGTGAATTAATGCCCAAACATAAGAAGTCAATAGTAATTAAGGATTCATAATCTTTTGCTAAAAACAATTTCAACCCTGCAATTTGACAAGGAGCCCCACAAACCAAAACTTTTTCACCTGCTAACAACAACTTTTTCACCTGAAGAAAAAAGCCGGTCATATCACTTTGAAAATATTTTGAACCTCTAATTTGCTCTAAATCCTCGATCCGATTTGATATTATATGCCGTGCGGAAAAATTCTCTGTAAAGATAGCACCACCGACATAACCTTTCTGATGATACATTTCTGTGGCCAATGCAGAAAATAGTCCACCGGAAGTACTCGCCTTACGAACATTCAGATCTTTATGATAAGCAGCAAAGACACGTGGGACAACGAATTGAGAAGATTTTAAAGTATCTGTATGAATTACCGGGCATACTTTTTCACATAACCCACACTCCACACATTTATCCCTATCAACTTCCGGATACCAAAATCCTTCAATATCCACTTTAAACGTAATTGCACCATAAGCACAGCTATCTCCGCAAGCTCCGCACCCAACACAATCTTCTTTCCTATTTAAATAAATCATAAATATTTTATTATTTCAATAAAATGCAATCGACCATCTCTCCTACATTTTTCCACGAAATGATTTCATCAGAAGTAAATTTTATCCTCAATGATTTTTCTATTGCCACAATTAACTGTATATGAGTTAATGAATCCCAACCTTCTACGTCCACAGATCGAGTTGTATCGGTTAAAACAACAGACCCCTCATCAATAATATCTTCAAAAATCGCATTTAACTGATTAAAAATTTCTGCTCTCTCCATTTTAATTTATTTTATTCATTATTTTATAATATCCTGTCCTGCATTTATCGGAATATTCACTCCATTAATCTGTTGAGAAGCATAAACAAAATAAGTTACCGTTTCTGCTACTTCTTGCGGTGTCAACAAACAATGTAACGGATGACTATTCGACAATTGTTCCACTACCCGTTCATCCACTTCGGCCGACAAATTAGTCTGCATAAATTCAGGCGATACACAATTGGCTGTAATATTATATTTGCTGTATTCTGTATTCCAAGACTTTGACAATTGCTGTAAGTAAGCTTTATTACTTGCATAGATCGCATAACCAATCGGGGGTAAATTTAATAAAGCAGTCGTTAGTATATTAATAATTTTACCGAATTTCCTTTTTTTAAATTCATTGATACAAGCCTGAGTGATGCGGATTGTCGGTATCAAATTATACCGGAAACTCTCTTCAAAATCAGCACTACTGGTTTTATGAAAATGTTTACCCTGAGCAAAACCAACATACGCATTATTGACAAGAACATCCGGTTTGTACAAAGCAATCTCTTCAATCAAACGTTCAACATCTTCTTCATCACAAAAATTACATTTGAACGCCTGTATGTTGGCACTCATTCCCGTCAATCGAACAGCCTCCTCAGAATGACGATAATAAGTAAAAAGAATATGATTTCTTTCATCATTCAGAAGTCTTTCTACTATCGCTTTCCCTAAACCGGAAGAACCCCCGGTAATTAATATATTCATAGTAATATTCCTATTGAGATTTTACCTTTTGCAACAACAATTCCATCTGTCCTTGTGAATTTATATTTAAATTCAATCGTCCGAACAGCTTCAGAAATTCCGGAAATAATAGCTTCAAATTTTAATAAATCATTCTGATACACAGGATTCTTATATGAAATTTCCTGTGATTGAATAATTACATCTTTTGTTGGTAGCTTCTCTCCAATAAAACAAGACAGAAAAGCATTTAGTATATTGCCGTACATTACTTTCCCACGAAAACCTTTCGCTTTTGCAAAATCTTCATCTGTATGCAAAGGATTATAATCATTACTACAATGTTGAAAAGACTTATAAACATTTTCAATAACTGTAAATTCCTCTTTGTACAAATCACCTATTTGAAATACCTCCATAACATCTCCAATAAAACATATAAAACAAATTATATGTTCGTTTTTTTTTATGATATAAAATTACAATTTCAAAAAAAACAGAACAGATGATAATCACCTATAAATCAAAATTATAATATATCTATCATTTTAATATATTTCCTTCCTAAAGCCTCTCAAAAAAACGAACATTTATTTGAATCAAAATTATTTCAATCTGATATAAGAAGTTTCTTCTGGGCAATTATCTACTTTAAATTCAAACTGTTGCTTATTCCTTTTGTCCATCTTTTGAAATCCAAGACTCGAATAATGTCCCTCGACCATCTTGTTTTTAGCCGTTGGTAAATATTCACCTATAATACGTTTAAAACCATTTCTTTTTGCATAGACAAGTATGGTATTCAAGGTGAAAATCTCCATTCCACGTTTCAAAACCCGGCAACTCATCAGCCAGGTATCCACGAAAAGCGTTTCTTTATCTTGCTTTTCCAGAATAACCACACAGATTAGTCCATTATCACCAAACTTATCCGACAAGGTAAAAGAAAGACAAACATATCGATCATCTTCAGCCAAAGCTCTGATTTCAGCCTCCGTATAGCGAATAGTCCGCAAATTAAACTGATTACTACGCTGCGAAAGTTGTGCAATCCGGGGAATATTGAAAACGTCAAATCCTTTCACTTCCGATGTCATATTCAATGACTTTAGGAAATCAGCTTCATTAGCAAAACTCTTCTGGAGCGAAACTCGTTGAGCCTCTACCTGATACTGCTGAGTCCGATCCTTATCGGCATCAGAATAAGATACCGTTTCAAAAAGATTCAAAGAGTAAAGATATTCCAAATATTCACCGGGATCTTTCGGCAATTCCGGAACAGTAATGCCGGGAATATTTTCTCTCACCATATTTCGTTCAAAAGGATTATCATCGAGAAATACCATCGAATCAAAACCAATATTGAGCGTATGCTGAATCAATCGTATATTATCTGCCTTATTATCCCAATTTGCAACAAATACTGCTATATCTTCCAAGTTTAATACCATTTCCGGATTTTTCAGAAAAGGCTCTTTTGCTTTCTCTTCATCGTTCTTACTACAAACAGCAAGAATAATCCCTCTCATCTTAAGTTTCTTCACCCACTGTTGAAATTCAGAAAAAGCCTTGCCTATACCTAAACCGTGCCCAATCTGAATATTTTCCCAACCGTCATCACCAACGACCCCACCCCATAATGTATTGTCAAGATCCAATATCAAACATTTTTTCAATTTTCCTTCTGCTGCACAAACAATATCCATCGTACGAGATGCCACATAAGGCAAACTATCAATGCTTAATACCATCTCCGTACTAACGTAAACGTGACTATCAAACATTCGGTCACGTCCGAATTTATTTTGCAATCCTAATAAATCACAAATAAAAAGATTCGATTGTTGACAAGCAAACATCATTAATTCGTAATTAAGTTTACGAAGCTGATAAGTAAATGATTGTTGCACTTTATTACCATAACTTCCGAAAACAGTATCCTCTATTTCCGGATAGTTGTAATAAATTATCCGTCCTGACACTGTATTGCAAAGAGTTTGAATAAAATCCAATCGTTCAGTGGTTAAATTAGATTGTCCACCTGATGATGAAAGATTATATTTTTCTAACAACTTATGAGTAGATTGGAAGACTACAATATAATCAGCCGCAAACCTATGCAAATCTGATGTCAGATCAATCACCTGCTGTTCCACCTGATTATACTCTGCC
>JAVXFZ010000065.1:0-14848 GCA_036657595.1 Odoribacter sp.
CCACTTCCCAATCCAACAGGAGTCAGCATTTCTTCCGTATTTTGATTCAAATCATACATATATAACTGATTGTCCTTCACAAAATAAATCACTTGTGCATCTTCTTCATTGATCGCAAACAGATTCGCCGAATTCAATTTTGATGCAGCAACAACCGGAGTGACACTCTCTATCGGATTTTCAGGATCTGTACTAAGGGCAAGTTTATATAAATAATGCTTGCCGGGTTGATCGACATCTTCAAAAATAGCATATCCCATCACTTCTTCGGCTACATTATTCCTACCGAAAAAGATTAATTTATGTCGAATGCCATTCGGATAAAATCCCTTATCCACTCCTTCCACAGCCAAATCCATATAATCGTGTAAACCGCCATTCCAATCCAACCATAAGAAACGGCCCTTCAATTCGTCAAAAAAGAAATAAGAATCACTGAAAACACCATTTATATTCGGCTTACACCCCCCTTCAATGAGAGCCGGATAACCAAATTTACCGGCACCCAACAACTCCCACGCAGGGCACTGTGTAGAGAAATAGGTTCCCTGATCCGACATATAACCGATGCCATAGAGATTAAACCATACATAATAAGGCTTTTCGGCAGGTACTTCTCCGTGAAACATAGTTTTGTGTGTAAAGATCGAACTCATATCATTTATATTCAATATATTGACATCTGTCTCCGTACACACATTTAATGTTTTTGTAATCTCATATTCACCGCCCGCAGAATTGATAAAACTATAGATTGGATTCAATCCCAAGCTAACAGGTTTTCCCAACATTTTGACCTTTGTTGACTTCTCAATGATATTTGCCATAACACTTTTATCCGGAAGATGCAAATCCAATTCAGTCGCATTCTCCATCTCTTTCAATACATAAAATCCTCTGGAAAATTGTGTGCCTACACTCAATTTCGAATTATAAAAGATTTGATGTCCATTCCTTTCATTTGTCAAACGAAGGGTGAGATCATAAAAACCCGGTCGTAAATCCATTGGATAATCAAGCACCTTGGTGTCTCCAATGGTATCCAACTTGATTTTAATCTGTTCCGATTCAGTCTCCTGACTACGATTTAACGTCCACAAATAAAGGAACGTATCGTTGGGGAAATCCGATGTGACATCAGCCTCTATGTGCAACACATCCCGATAGGCAATTTTGACATATTCCTTTTCAATGCCCTTCATCTCCACCTGACTGATTTCCGTGTAATCATAATTGCCTTTATCATCGTAGCAAGCCACCGCCAACAACGACAATAAAAAGACCGATATACTATAAATTCTATTTTTCATAATCATTCATTTTTTAGGTATTTACATCTGATATTGAGTAAATTCGACCAACTTCCCTTCTGCTTCTCCTTCTTCCGGAGCTTCTCTGAACGGAAGAAGTCCTTGGGATGCTCTCAATGCGTTTGCCTCTTTCAATTTTTTAGTAAAAAAGCCAAACCAATAATCCGTCAATCCCATATCCACTCCATTGGGATTTCCCACTAACTTCTTAAAAAAATCGTCATCCATCAAAAGCCCCATAGATGCCGTCGCGTCGATCATAAATTGATGCTTTACTTTCCCGTATTTCCCGGCAAAATAATAGTTTGCATAAAAATTCCAATGTTCAGGTTGAGTAGGGAAATCGGAAATCGTAATCACCTTCGTCCCTAAATCCGAATAGCCCAAACTAAAATATTCATTCTCGGCAAATCCGATTTTCAACGTCACCGTTTCATTTTTCAAGGAAGGATCCCGCTTCACAACAACCGGAACACGAACTTTGTTTTTCCCGGCTGAAATCACATACCAACCGGCAACTTCAGGATCATCAAAAGCAACGTAATGCGTCCCCGCAACCGCTTGAGTGCCTTCGGTTGCAATCTGTTTAAAAGGAATCTTCCGGTCGTAATCAACCACATACCCCATTGTTTCCACTTCCAACCAAACGGTATCCTTTTGTCGGGATTCCTGGTAATAAACAAAAGAGTAATTTACAATCGTATCCACCATATAATCCTCAAACACAAAATTCAAACGATCTGTCTTTTCGTGGTAAGGCTTCAAATCGTCCTCACAGGCATAAAACAGCAGACCGGAAATAAACAACAGGGAATATAATAATATCTTTTTCATCATTTTCATTATTTCTGGTTAACATTCATTTCCGTAGTAGGCAGAGGTGCCACATAATCATTCTCACCAACTTCCCGGTCGGTTTTCCACAAGAGTTTAGCAATCCCTAAACGTTTGTAAGTATAGAACATTTGTCCCTCCGCGAAAAACTCTCTTCGATATTCGCGAATGATTTCTTCCATAAGGCTCATTTCAGTCAAAGGAGTGGCACTTACATTCCGGGCTCTCATATACTCGTCATATAAGGCGTTCGCATCCGTCAGCGACGGAGCCGTTTCTATGGCAATCAAATACATTTCCGACAAACGAATCAAAGGGATGACCTGTTTGCTTACAGCCAACATATTACTATTGGTATATTCGTCCGACCCGGGTTGATCGTATTTTTTAATAACCGGTTTTATATTTCCCTGATTGTCAGCTTTTGTGTCCCAAAGCTTAAGAGCTCGATTGTTTACAGCAATCGCTTGTCCGACAAAAAGGTCTTTTTCAAAATGCTTCTTGGTCAAAAACAAACCTCGGGGCTTTGCGCTGAACAAGTCTCCTGTATTTTTACTGATTTCAAAATTACTTAAGGCAAGAATACATTCAGAAGGCAAAGAAAAATTCTTTGCAGTAAAATCAGCCGCACCTGCTAATGTCAACATTTTATCTCCCTTCTTATCCAAAGCATTGATCACCTCTTTCGCAAATTCATTTGCTTTCTCCTTATTTCCCAAATACATATACAAGCGGGCTTTCATCGCTTTTAAAGCATAATAATTAAAACGGAACCGCCGGTATCCTAAAAAATTATCATCAAGAACCACTTCACTATTTTTCACATTGGAAAAATAGTCCAATTCCGCATACGAATATTTAAACAACGGATCATTGTCTTTCATCAAAACCTCTGCCGCATCTATATCCCTAATGATCAAAGATACAAAATCATCCAATGAATAATAGGGAATCGCTTGAACCGAAACAGTCTCAGCATAAGGCAACATCACTTGCTTCGTTGCTTTTTGAGGAATTTGTCCAAACAAACGCAATATATCCAAGTGGCAAAATGCACGAATAGCAAGCGCTTCACCTTCTATCACCGCTCTAAGAGCCGGCTTTTTTATCGCATTCTTATGAGCCGGTATATTCGTCAAGATAATATTAGCCTGCGAAATGACATTATACAAACCTCCATAGATGGCAGACAAAGTTGATTTCGCATAATCCTCCTCATATTCAAAATTCTTGAATTTAAGTTCATTTTTAAAATTATTCCGATCTATATCCCAATGCTGGGCAAGATATTCAATATCAGTCATCGTCAAGCGTTTGCCATAAACATCCGTACTGTTCATTTTAATATAGCAAGAAGTCAAAGCATCTTTAAAACCACTCTCGGTATCAAACATTTCTTTTGCATCCATTTCTGTTTCCGGCTTCACATCCAACCAATCATTACAAGAGGTGAATGTAAAAGCTAAAATAACCGTTAGGTATATCCATCTACTCTTCATATATTCTAAATTTAAGTAATGCATCAATAGTATCTATTTTCAATTAAAACATCAAAGAAATCGCCAACGACAACCTTCTGGCAAACGGATAATTCGTTCCTCTCTCCCGTTTTATAGAAGAAATGTAGAATATATCCGACATATTAGCCGTAAAGTTCATCGTTTCAATACTACATTTCTCCCGCAAGAAATTGGAATGCCAACGATATTGAAGGCTGGCGCTTTGAAATTCAAAAACCTTATCGTCCATCACAAACCGAGAGGTCATCTTCGTCACATTGCTCCCAAAACCTTTAAAAAACTTTACGTCCCCCGGTTTTTGCCATCTGTCACTATACACCCGTTTATCTACATTATAAGAATCAATGTCATTATTTGTCACTTCCACCTTATCAATCAAAGTCGTATTGTATTGCTGTCCTCCCCAATGAAATCCGAATGATAAATTCAATGAAAAATCTTTGTATATAAATAAAGAACTCAAATTACCTCTGTATTTAGGCTCTGACACGCCAAAATAACGTTTATCCGAAGGATTCCATTTCTTTGTAATATTTTCATTCTGATCCAAAAAGATCTCTTCCCCTGTGCTTGGATCTATCCCCAATGAAGGAACCGCATAAATAGAATTTTGGGAATATCCTTCATACAGCAAGCGATTCACTTCAACATTTTGGCTTTTGTAAAGTTCATTCTGATTTTTGACTGCCTGCGACAATTTAGTGATCTTATTCTTATTATAAGCGATCTTAGTCGTTACAGACCACACAAAATCCCGTTCAGTGTCCCTGATCAAATAACCACTCAACATTGCTTCATAACCACTGTTTGTCACTTCGCCGACATTATCCATATAGGAAGAAAAACCGTGAGACAAAGGAATATCCATCTGTGAAAGAAGATTAGACGTTTTCTTCTTATAAATATCAAAAGAAGCGGATAAACGGTTCTCCCAAAGTCCTATTTCAACACCACCATTCATCTGATCGGTCATCTGCCATTTCAACTTTTCATTACCAAGTCCCATCAATTCGGCACCATTCCAGATCATATATCTTTTATCCGTGTAATATTTAAAAGTCGATAAAGCCTGATAAGCAGAGAACTGCTGAGAACCGGTTTGTCCGTAAGAGCCTCTGATCTTCAATAAATTCACCAAACCGCCTTCTTTCAAGAAATTTTCATTGTGAATATTCCAGCCGATGCCCGCACTCCAAAAAGAGGCAAATTTATTTTTAGAACCAAATTGAGATGAACCATCCACACGAAGCGATAAATCCATATAATACCGATTGTCGTAGATGTAATTCAAGTTGCCTGTAAATCCCATTCTACGAGAAAGATCCTCCGATCCGGAAGGCTTCTTTCCTTCTGCATATTGAGTAGCATTGGGTAAAAAATTCAATTTATCAGTTGAAAAACCTTCCGCTATGATATTATAATAAAAACTTTTCTTTTGGGCTATCGAATAATCCAATCCGGCATATAATTGATGCTTTTCTGCAAACACTTTAGAATAACTCAACGTCACATTCCCATCTACATTAAAATCTTCCCCCGTTCCGTATTCATATTTCCCCTTTCTAAAAAAATTCTGATCTTTTTCATATTCTATCGTAGTCGTAAAATAGGAATGTTCCGCCGGCAAATAATAATCAGAAGTATTAAATTGTTTCAACAAGCCTATCTGAGCCCTCAATTTCAAGGCATCTATCAGATTCCATTCAATAGAAAAATTATTAATAATCGTCGTATACTTTTTCTGATTGATCGCATCCAACTGCGCATCATACAGCGGATTCCCCACTTCTTTCCCCTTCACGTTATATGATTTAATATAATTACCCTCCGCATCCTTCGGTCTGTAATAAGGATTCATTTTAGCATAATCCGCAAACGAACCGTATTTACTTTCCACGCCTTTATTGATGTCGATTGTCGTCTGATTTTTAAAAATCACATTTTTATACATATAAGAGAGAGCCACTGAACCGCTGAAAGTATTCCTTTCGGAAGCCTTCATCGCACCTTTGACCGAATTATAAGCAAGACTCGTACTCCATCTGAATGCATCCCCTCCTCCTTCAAGCCGTAAATTATACTTCTGTCCCACGCCAGTCCTCAAAGGTTCACTCAACCAATAAGTGTCTACTCCTCTCAACACTTCAGCATACAAATTATTGTAACGTTCTTTTAGCTGTCTGTCAGTCGCCAGATTTTCATCATCATAAAGCCCTACCGTCCGTTCCAATTCCAACTTCTCAGCCGCATTCAACAAATCATAAGAAGATAAATCAGGCATCTCAATATTGATTCCTCCCTGCACAAATATTCTCAACTTCCCGGTTGCCGGCGCCTTCGTATTGACAACAATGACGCCATTTGCTCCGCGCGAGCCGTAAATAGCCGTCGCGGACGCATCTTTCAATATATTAATATTTGCAATCTCTTCATCATTAAAGTCCATCAACTTCTGCAAAGAAATCTCGAAACCATCCATAATCACCAATGGAGCATTTAATTGTTTGGATGCCCCTTCATTCAATTCCTTGACGCTGGTCGGTAGCGATGAGTTTCCCCGTATATTCATTTCAGGTAATCTATTTGGATTACTACCCAACGAATTATCTGCCAAAATATTGATCGACGGATCTATATTTTTCAACGTGGACAAAAGATTCTGCCCCTTATACATTTTTAATTCTTTCTCAGAAACAGAAGTAACAGAACCCGTATAACTACTTTTAGATTTAGTAAAAATACCGGTCACAACCACAGCATCAAGTGTCGCCACGTCCTCCTGCATTTTAAGATCTACGCTTTCCCGACCGCCTACCGGGACTATCTGTGTTTTCATTCCTACAAAAGAAAAAACTAATGCCGGATTTTCAGTAGCAGGAAAATCTAAATGATATTCCCCCTGCATATCGGTGGCAGTACCCATAGATGTACCCTCCAAGACGACGGTGACACCCGGTAATAAAGCACCTTTTAAATCCGTCACCTTCCCCGATACGGTTTTCATTTTTCCCGGTTCGGCAGTGGCAGTCAGTTTTCTAATCACAATCGTTCTCCCATTGATGGCATAAGTCAGTCCACTCCCCTTCAGGCAATCGGTTAATACCTGATCGACAGTCGCCTCTTTGAAAGCGAGGTCCCGGCTTTTAAATGCTTGCAAATGCTCATCCTTGTAGACAAAATCGTAATTAGAGATCTTTTTGATCTCATTGATCACCTCCTTGAGAGTGGCATTTTTCAAACTGAAAGTCAATTTTTTCTCCTGTGCAGAAGCCTCCAGACTGATCTGCATCGTAAAGATTAAGAAAAAGAGGAATAATAATCGCCTCTTTTCAAAGACATTAAAAATTTTCTTCATAAATTTGTCAATTAAATTCAACAATCTCACTTTCTGTTCGTAGCAGTTAAAGTGAATACAAGGCAGCGTTCGTAGCGCTGCTTTTTATTTTACAATCACCGTATGATTTTTTATCTCAAACCGGACGCCACCGGTATTTTCTATCAAGGTGAGTACTTCCTCAAAAGACTCGTGTTTTTCCATATTCAGAGAAAATTGAGCGGAACGCACCTCTCTGTTTTGGTAAAAAACGTCAAAAGCATACCATCTGCCCAGTTCTTCCAAAATCTTTTCCAGCGGACAATTGTCAAACATCAAACGCCCGTCTTTCCACGCCAAATAAAGATTGGTATTCACGGCAAATACATCCAACGCCGTTGTCTTTTTATCAAATAATGCCTGATGATCGGGCTCCAGATTCACAGTTTGCCCCCCTGCCCGCACCGTCACTTTGCCACTTTCCAAAGTGGTCTGAATATTTTCTTCTTCCCGATAAGCTCTCACACCAAAAGCCGTTCCCGTCACTTCCACCTCCAAACATTTTGCATCGACGATAAAAGGCATTTCCGCATTCTTAGCCACTTTAAAATATGCCTCTCCTTCCAAGTAGACCTTCCGCTTTTTTCCTTTGAAATTCACCGGATAGGTCAGAGAAGACGCCGCATTTAAATAGACCGTCGAACCGTCAGCCAATGTCAAGACGTATTCCCCTCCACGAGGAATAGTCAACGTATGATAGATTT
Organism: Odoribacter sp.; assembly: GCA_036657595.1. Classification (GTDB taxonomy): domain Bacteria; phylum Bacteroidota; class Bacteroidia; order Bacteroidales; family Marinifilaceae; genus Odoribacter. Next base: position 7,742 of record JAVXFZ010000065.1, read on the forward strand.
CCTCTTCGTCTGCTGCTGCTGCCTCCCGATAAGTTAAAGCTCCCTCTTCTATCTGTACCGTCGTCTCCCGACCGCTCAGGGCGGTACAGGAAAGATCATCTTTTAAATCCACCTGAGTCCCGTCGGGCAAGGTCAATATAGGATGAAACGGCTGTTTCCAATCACCGGCAGCCAAGAGTTCATTTTTATCAGCCATCATCCGGTCGGCATAGAAGAGAGTGACTCCCCCCACCGTTAATACGAAAGCAATCATCGCTGCATAAGCGAACCATTTTTTCAAACTTTTCCTATCCGCCCGATCCATCCTATCGCTCAATTGTTGCCATTCCTGTTCTACTGCTGCTTCTTTTTTTACGCAAAGCTCCAAATGCTTCTCCCAATGTTGCCGAAGGATCATCTTTTGATAGAGTTCTTCATTCCTCAAAGAAATTTTTCTCCATTCCGCCAATTCTTGCTGCTGCATTTCATTCGCATTGCCTTGCAGATGCAAGAAAATTAACTGTGCTATATGTTCCGGTACTATCATTTTAATCTTTCTTTAACACTAAAGCGGATTCAATCGCGTTTGGTGTAATAAAAAATGAATATTTTTTTAAATAAATAGGAAAAATAGGGAAATGAGGGAGGAAGATAGAAAAAATCACAAAATGGAACGAGTTCATTCTTGTTAAAAGCAAGCAGTCGGCAACTTTTCTTCCAAATGTTTGCAAATTTATAAAATTCCATCGATATAATAAAGGCTTTCATTCTGATTTTCAGTAAGAAAGCCTTATTTTACCATAAAATGAGAGCCTGACTAAACTTGTTAGACAGGCTCTTTTATGATAAAATAAGGGTGGAAGACCGGGGTCGAACCGGCGACCTTCGGAACCACAATCCGACGCTCTAACCAACTGAGCTACATCCACCATTTGTTTTGCGGTGCAAAGATAGCGAGAATCTATTATTTTGCAAATAAAATATCAAAAAAATCCTATTTTATCCTATTCATCTCGGAGGTATCTCAATACGACCACTTTCTATTTCACGAGCGGCATATTCTACTTGCTCAAACCATCTTTCCCCATATTTAGTAATTAAGGCATCTTTCACGAAACGATAAATAGGCATATCTTGCTGTTCTCCTTTTATTCGGGCACAGTGACATATTCCCCATTTGTCGTAATTAAGTGCCTCAAATTCCTCATAACGCGTGATACGAATAGGATATAAATGACAGGATATCGGTTTACGAAAGGTGGATTTCCCTTCTCTCCAAGCTTTTTCAATTGCACACCAACAGACTCCGTTTTCTTCAATCGCATAAGCACATTCTTTCCCTTGTATCAAAGGTGTCACCGATTCTCCATCTGTATCTATAATGACAAAACCCTGTTCCTGAACCGCCTTTATCCCTTCCGGCTTCATATAGGTTTGAATGCCTTCGTAATTTTCTTTGATTTTTAAGGGCTCATCTTCCTCCAAGGGTGCACCGGAATCTCCCTCCACGCAACAAATACCTTTGCATTGGTTTAAATCGCAATAAAATTTCTTTTCAAAAAGATCAAAACTAATCAGCGTGTTTTCTATCTGTATCATACATTACATTCAGTTATTCAATCAGGCTTTTCCCTGTCATATCTGCCGGCTGAGCAATCCCCATTATTTGAAGAATAGTGGGAGCCACGTCCGCCAATACACCGTTATGAAGTTTTCCCCCCACCGTATCGGTCACCCAAATGCAGGGCACAGGATTCAATGAATGAGCCGTATTAGGCGTACCGTCAGCATTCACCGCATTATCAGCATTCCCGTGGTCGGCTATGATTAATACATCATATCCATTATTACGAGCCGCTGTCACAACTTTATCAACACAACCATCCACGTCACTTACAGCTTTCTGTATCGCAGAAAATACACCGGTATGTCCCACCATATCACCATTAGCAAAATTCAAACAAATAAAATCAGCCGATTTTACATTTAGTTGCTCCACCAATTTATCTGCCACTTCCGGTGCAGACATTTCAGGCTGTAAATCATAGGTTGCCACTTTAGGAGAAGGCACTAAAATACGGCTTTCTCCTTCAAATTGAGCTTCCCGACCGCCATTAAAGAAAAAAGTTACGTGGGCATATTTCTCTGTTTCAGCAATACGCAATTGTTTCAAGCCAGCACGACTAATGACCTCACCCAATGTATTTTTAATATTCTCTTTGTTAAATAAAATATGCAATCCTTGAAAAGTAGCATCGTAAGGTGTCATACAACAATAATACAGAGGTATTGTTTTCATCCCCCATTCCGACATATTCCGCTGTGTCAAAGCAATGGTCAGTTCTTTCGCACGGTCATTGCGATAGTTGAAGAAAATAACCATATCACCCGGCTGAATCACACCCACCGGCTTCTGGTCGCTACCGATATGTATAATCGGTTTGATAAATTCATCTGTTACTCCTTCATCATACGATTGCCGAATTGCTGCTTCCACGTGTTGTGTCGGTGTTCCTTCTCCATTCACAATCAAATTATAAGCCTCTTTCACACGCTCCCAGCGATTATCCCTGTCCATCGCATAATATCGCCCAATGACGGAAGCAATCCGCCCCGTAGAGTGATCCATATATTCTTTCAATTCCTTGATAAAACCCAATCCACTTTTGGGATCCGTATCCCGCCCATCCATAAAGCAGTGAACAAAGGTATGGTCTATACCATATTCTTTGGAAATATCACACAATTTTTTCAAATGTTCCAACGAACTATGCACCCCCCCATCGGAAACCAAACCCATAAAATGCACTTGTTTTTTATTCTCCCGCGCATAAGTAAATGCCTTGACAATCTCCGGATTTTGCAGAATAGAATGATCCCGACAAGCCTTGTTTATTCGCACTAAATCCTGATTCACAACGCGTCCGGCACCAATATTTAAGTGTCCCACTTCTGAATTACCCATCTGTCCATCGGGTAAACCCACATTTTCGCCACTGGTTAGTAAACAAGAATGAGGATATTTATCGTTCAACGCTGTAATAAAAGGAGTTGGCGTACAATAAATCGCATCGGTTTTGTCGTGTTTTCCAATCCCCCAACCATCTAAAATCATTAATAATACTTTGTTCATTTTATATCAATTATTTATTCTTCCCATAAACGATCAATGCAATATACGGATATCCGCAACAGAAAGCCATATAAATTCCCGTAAATCTGCTCCTTCAATTATAGCCAGTCCTTTATAGACCATTCCCTTTTCTGTCAATAATTTTTCTAAGACCGGCAGAAAAGGAGCACCCACACAAAATAGGTCCTTATTTTCTTTCACATAATCCGGTACGATCATTCCTCCATAAAATTCCAAACCGGCAATCTCCCGAATCTTCCCTCCTGTATCTACCACTGTTACCTTCCCATTTTCCACGACCACGTAACCATTCTTTGTCAGTGGAAATCCCGGTATATAAATATAATTGGCAGCAATCTTCCGAATCTTTTCCATTATTTCTGATGTCGTATGTTTTGTTTCAATCGTTGCTCCATATCCCTTGAAATATAAGGACGAAATAAAGTATTATTCCAAGCTTCCCCGCCCAGTCCCTTCAGTTTAATCTCTTTTTCCTTTTTTGCCGGCTTTCTCTTTTTCCCATTTCCCGAATACAAGGGTTCTGTCACTTTTACAGCAGGCAAGATATCTAAATATTTGATGACTAAACGGGAATAGACCGAATCGACATATTGAGACCAATTGTAATCTCTGACGATCGTATCCGGTTTCACCGTAATATCCCACACACGCAAGGTATCTGTTCCATCAGCAGAGAGAAAATAGGAAGCAAGTCGTCGCGCACGCCCCTCTACAATCGTATCAAACCGGATCGTTGTATTAAATTTATATAAACCGGGGACAATACTATCCATATCCACCGTGTAGATCGAATCCAAGCGCAGAGTGTCCATTATAGGAAAATAATTGATAGAATCTTTAGATTTCAATTCATTTAAAATCAAATCCGCTGCCGTCAATTGATGATTCAACGTATCAATAATCACATCATACATCTTTGAAAACAAAACAGTTTGCGCAGAATAATAATACATACAAGAATCAAAATCCGCTCTACTGATATTATATTTTTTTAAAACATCATTGTAATAAGCATAGTTTTTCAATTCATTATATCTTCCCATCCCCCTATTCACAGCCAATGCTCCATCAACACGATGTATGTCAATTAAAAGAGAGGTAAACTCATCTTTATCCAAAGGGACTTTTCCCAACTGACAACTGAACGACAGCAACAATAATAGCATTATTACCAAGCCCTTTTCCATATTCGATCTCATAAATTCTTTCTTATTTTCTTAAACAATTCCGATGAAAAAATAAAATTATTCAAATAAATATTATCCGAATTCGCTATTTCATCTTTATTACCTTCCCATTCCTTCCGACCTTCGTGAATAAAAATAATCTTTTCACCGATCTCGAAAACTGAATTCATATCGTGTGTATTCACCACCGTTGTCATCTTATATTCGTGGGTGATTTCACTAATCAAATTATCTATCAGGATAGAAGTCAATGGGTCCAAACCCGAATTAGGTTCATCACAAAATAAAAACTGTGGCTTTAATACAATCGCTCTGGCAATAGCAACTCTTTTTTTCATTCCCCCGCTAATCTCCGAAGGATAAAGTTGCTCCGCCTCCATCAAATCAACCCGATGAAGACAACTAATCGCCCGATCGCGTTTCTCTTCTTCCGCAAGATTGGTAAAAAGATTCAAAGGGAACATCACATTTTCTAACACCGTTTGCGAATCAAATAAAGCCCCTCCCTGAAATACGACCCCAATTTCCTCCCGTAAAGATCTCAATTGTTTGATATTCATCTGTGTAATATCTCGATCACCATAATAAATATGCCCTTGGTCAATCTGATGAAGCCCGATCAAAGATTTCAACAACACCGTTTTTCCCGATCCACTCTTGCCAATGATGAGATTGACCTTACCGGCTTCAAAAGTAACATTGATATCCGATAACACCGATTTATTCTCAAAAGATTTACTTAGCGATTCTACTCGTATCATTACAACATTACTTGAGTTAATATCAGATTTATCGTAAGGATAGCAATACTGCTATCCACCACAGCTTTCGTACCAGCCATACCGACCTCTCTTGCTCCTCCCTGCACATAATATCCGTAAAAAGCCGGTATAGAAGTAAAAATTAAAGCAAAAAATAGTGTCTTTATAATGGAATAAGTCACATAATAAGAATTAAACGAAAAATGTAAACCATAGATAAAATCGTCAAAATTGACCACACCACTAATAACACCGGAAATAATTCCTCCCGAAATACCAATAAAGACACTAAAAATATAGAGCACCGGATTAATAATCAATGAAGCTATAATTTTAGGTCCCACCAAATAAGAAATCGAATTGACCCCCATCGTTTCCAATGCCTCTATTTGCTCCGTAATCCTCATACTTCCTATTTCCGAAGCAATATTACTTCCAATTTTTCCTGCCAATATCAAACTAACAATCGTTGATGAAAATTCAAGCAACATCGTCTCGCGTGTCAGATAACCAATGAGATAACGAGGTAAAAGAGGACTCTTCATATTATAAGCCGTCTGTAAAGTCAACACAGCCCCAATGAAAAAAGAAATGATTACTACCAAGACGATTGAATTCAAACCCAATTTTTCAAATTCCTGCATCAATTCCTTGATATAAACACTTTTCTTTTCGGGTCGTGAAAACGCTTTCCTCAAAAATATCAGATACAAACCAAGTTTATGTAAAAACTTCATATTTTATTCATTAAAGCAAGCCTAACGGCTTGAATAAATATAATTTATTTATTTCACTAAAGATATAAACAATATTCCTGCCATTATATCCCATTATTAGAAATTCAAGGTAAAAATATAAATTATTCATTGATTTCACGATAAGACGATGAGGAAAAACAAAAAAGCAGTATATTTGGTAAATCATTTACTAACATTTAAAAAGAAGTTAAATCTTAATAAACATTACGAATGAATCCAAACTCATACTGTGTTATTATGGCAGGAGGTATCGGCAATCGTTTCTGGCCAGTAAGTAACCAGCGCTGTCCGAAACAATTTTCAGATATTCTGCATACAGGGAAAAGCTTTATACGACAGACGTATGAACGTATCTCACAAATATTCCCCAATCACCATATTTTTATCATTACAGGTGAAGAATACGAGGACATCACTAAAAAACAAATTCCGGAAATACCTAATGAGAACATTTTAAAAGAACCATACGTTAGAAACACCGCTACTTGTATTGCCTATGCAGCCTACAAAATTAAAGGAATTAATCCTAACGCTTATATGATCACCATTCCTTCCGATCATTTCATTACCAATGATGCGGTCTATCTACAAGATATTAGAGATGGGATGGACTTTATAGAAAGACAAGGAGGTCTGCTCACCGTCGGTATTACCCCCTCTCGGGCAGAAACAGAGTACGGATATATTCAAGTCAAATCCAAAGACAACACTCAAAAAATCTCAGAAGTCAAAACTTTTACAGAAAAGCCCAACGCCGAGCTTGCCAAAATGTTCTTTGATTCCGACGAATTTCTTTGGAATGCCGGTATATTCATCTGGCGAATTGATGACATCATACAAGAAATCAAAACCTATATGTTCGACTTGCACGCTCTTTTTCATACGGATTGCAAGTTAAATACCCCCGAAGAATCCAATTTCATAAAAAGCGTATACGGGCAATGCCATAACATTTCTATTGATGTCGGTGTTATGGAAAAATCACAAAACGTATATGTATTGAAAGGAAACTTTGGCTGGTCAGATGTTGGTACTTGGCACGCTTTCCACGCGCTATGTGTAAAAGATCAAGAAAACAATGTAACTAATTCAGGTAAAGTGATCCTCAATGATGCCACCAACTGCATCGTCAATGTTCCCCCCCGTAAAAATGTCATTGTACAAGGAGTCAACGACCTGATTATAGCCGAGAAAGACAATTACCTGATGATCTGTCACCGCAAAGACGAAGATAAAATCAAACGCTTTGAAAAAGCTTTCCGCCATAA
>JAVXFZ010000066.1:0-14484 GCA_036657595.1 Odoribacter sp.
AACGAGTTCATTCTTGTTAAAAGCAAGCAGTCGGCAACTTTTCTTCCAAATGTTTTCAGATGGGACTAAATAGTTAATAATCAATTATTCAACACCTATTTGTATGGGTGTTGAATGGGAAATGAATGGGAGTTGAATGGGAGTTACTGTAAGGGTGAAGTAAAAATCAGGATAGGATCATCGCAAGGAGATCCTATCTATAAAAAGCGAAAAGCATACTCTTAACGGGTGTGCTTTTCGCTTTTTATAGATGGATAGGTAGGTATCCAGTCAAGTATGCTTGTCTTATTTGTTTGATGTCAGTTCGACACCTTGCAATTTTTGGTCTTTGATTTTAAACCTTAATGTGTAGGCTTTACCGGGTAAGAGTTTCAGCGATTCGCCGTTGACACCTGCAATGGTTAAGTTGTTTAGGTCGTCCGTTGTCGCCGTATAGTCGCCAATTACCAGAGAGCTCATATTTGCAATCGTGCCACCGGTGGGCACTAAGTAGTTGATCCCGTTTTGGATGGTATATTTTTCATCCCCCTTTTTTGTGGCGGTATTGTTGGTGGCAGTAAGGGGTAATGTTCCTTGTGCGTAGCCTTCGTTGCATTGAAATTGTACGTTATTTTGAGAGAGGTCGAGGTTGTTGTTTGCTGCCGCGTTGTCGCTCTCCACGATTACTTCTAAGAAGGTCATCACGTGACGGAATATTAGCTTTTCTAAGGGATTCCAAAAAGAGCCGACGGTTCCGGTAGCTGCTGTAAGGGATGATCCGTCCCAACCGTTACTCAAGAGGGCATCGGAGGTTTCTTTTACTTGTCCGGCAATCAGTAGTATGTTGTTGCCTTCTACTCTTTCCCCGCTGTGGGCGAAGAAATGCAAGTTGTTATTGTTTAATGGGTAATAGAATTGTTTGTTTTCATCAAAGGTGATGGTTCCATCCGCTGCAAAGACAGCCGTCGCTTCGTTGATATAATCCGTCGCATTATCCAGTTGTGCCGTAATGCTGAGTTTGTATTCTTTTTCAGGATATGTGACATCCACACGAGTCATCAGTCCGGAGAAAGCTATCATCTCCTGTTCGGGAAAGGCATAGATTTCAGATTCTTGATCGGTACAAGCTGTCACTCCAAGCAGAATGATTGCTGCCAATAAGAGTACATTATTTTTCATTTTCATCTTTATTTTTTATTGTTCTTCGTTCTTTGAATTGTCCGTTTCGTAAACATTCAAATTGTTGTATACAAAAATATATAACAATTTTTTCGTTCTCCATAGGTATTTTTGTCTATTATACGGGGTATTTTAAGCAATGTTGCTAAAAAGAGGGAGGGCATTTCAATCAAAACAGGAGGGGCAAATCGGTCACAGCTTGCATCTTATTGATTTACAGATAGCATTGAGAATAAAATAAGAATGTGCAGAGAATAGATGATCGTCCATAGGAAGTCATCGTTTTTCAATCGCAAGAGGCTGAGATCAGAAAATGATTGTATTTCAGAAACAAAATCGCAAGTTTTTGAAAAAAGTTTTCATCCACTTGCGATTGATCAGTTATTCGGGTAGCGATATGATCATTCCGGTTAGAATGATCGGCGAGGTAGAGAGCAAGGTGTAGCTCCCATCGGAATTTTTCTTCTCAATTTGGGTGATGATTCGTCCAAGCGGCTTCACCGTGCATTCTTTGCGAGCATTAAAGGTGAGTTCCTGTGTGAGTTCGTTGTCAAAAGTGAGGCGATAAGTCGCAAAAGCGGGTCCTCGAAAGGTGGGGTAAGCGGTGACAGCGATGTAGTCGCCGGCAATGGCTTCGCCGGTCGTCCAATTCGCCACGGAAATAGGTAAAAGTTCAAGTTTGTTTCCTTTCAATATGAAAATATAGCGTTGGTTGAGTCCTAAACTGTCCGGTGATTTGATCGCAGCATTATGAATGATTTTAACGGTTTGAGTATAGATGGTCTTTCCGCCGGTAGTCACACTGATTTCGGGATTTTGCTTTGTTTCGGCAGGCAGAATGAGCAGGTATTGTTTGGGACGATTAGGAAGCGCGTTGACAAAGGGTATGTATTCCTTTGCACCTATTGTTACCTTCACTCTATTAGTTGCATCCGGTTCTTTTTCAAAAGTAAAGTCGAGCATACTTTCCGCGTGTTTCAGGGTGATCTGAATGATGTGGGCGGGGGTGATGGACTGTTTCGTGTAAAGGGTGTCGAGTAGTAACATTTTGTCTTTATCGCTTTGATCCAGTCCGTCGAACGTACCGGACGAGGGATAGAGGATAGCATCAACGTTCTGTTTCAAATAGTTGGGAAAGAATAGTGTGGTGCCGGAGTTTGTCCATTGTGAAGCGACATAAGTGAACGTGCCCGCCCCCTTTGTGTAGGGCTGATTAGCTTTGTACAATTGAATATTGAGTTTCCACGCGGCAGTCCCCCGATCAGCAATGGAGGTCCGGGAAGGATCGTTGAGGTCGGTTACCCGCGTTTCAGGGAGTTCTATCGCAGCATCCGTGTCGAGAGTGGCGCAGATTGTTTCGAGGAGAAGTTCCTGTTCGTGGGAGAGCGATTGTGTATCATCAGCGCAAGCTCCTCCTAAAAAGGCAGCGCAGGCAAGCATTAGGATATGTCGGATATGATTTATCATTTCGGATGGTTTATAGCGGTTGGTTTTCTATTGTTCCGGTAGACGTCGTGCCGAATAAAACGACAGGAAGTCCGTTTTGTGTGACAGCGTGTGATTGATAATCGAATGTTCCGGTGAAACCTTCGATGGGTGTCCAAGCGATGGATCCGCAGTCGAGTGACGCTGTGAGTCGGTATTTCAGGTTTGTCCAAAGAATCGTATTGTTAGCGTCCTGAGAATAATGGCGAATCAGGTCGGCTACGGTTGTGAGCTGTGCGAAGGTTGTGATGAGGAAGTAGCCGTCGGCATCTTTTGTCAAAGGTACGCCAATGCCTTCTTCATCTTGTCCCCATCCTCCAATGGAGATGCCGGCAATGAGATTGTCACCGCGAGGGGTCAGTGTCACGGTGTAGCAGCTTGCCGGCAAGAGTGTATAGTTTTTTGTCTCAGCAAAGAGTATGGAACCTGTGAAACCGCCAACGCTGACACGTCCGATGAGTTGATCTCCCGTTAAAGAAAGAGTACCCGGTTTTACGATCAGTTCGGCATTTCCTGTTTGAACGTTGAGATGCGCGCGATAAGCGACACTTCCCATATCGACAATCAGGTCAGTCATCACCTGTCCGTTGGCGTTCTGTCCGGCAAGTTCAAAGATCATTTTACTGTAAAGGTGTTTAAATTCAACGGGTAACGCCGCATCAGAGGGCATCACTGTGGTAAGGTCGGCGGAAAGTCGATCGCAATATTTAAAGTCTTTATCCAAACGTTGGTCGGGTGTCCAAGTGTCAGCACCGGCAGGCCACGTGGCAGTGAATAGCTCGATGTGTGAGTCATCGACAAAAAAACGATAGGTATTTTTGTCATCAATGCCTTTGAAGGTACCATTTTTGTCGTATTTATAAGTTAACTCGGCGGGGATAGTCTGTCCTAAATGTTTGACGGAGAGCGTGATTTTATCGTCGGTGTCAAAAAAGGTGCTACCGGATGAGCGAGTTTCGTTCATCTCTTGTATATAAGGCACGAGCCGTAGTTCTTGCGCGTTGTCTTTCGGTGAGTTGTCATCTTCGCTACAAGCAGTCAGCATCAGGATTGACACTGCTATATTTGTGATTAATAGGTATTTTCTCATCATTTACTATTTTACAGTCCTTTGACTGATAGATTTTGTGTTGCGTTGGTGCATTTGTGCTTATCTTTCCCACACGAGTTGAGGATATTCGCCGTTTGTCGCGTTCAGCGATTGCCAAAAATAAGAGTGATTACCGCTCGCAGAGTCTCCGTTCCAGTCATTGATATACACCGGCCATTTTCCCGTGTAGATGTTCCAATCGGGCTGTTTTTTACTAAAAAGAGTGGCGGTCGCGGTTGGTGAGGAGGAGTAGCATTCGGTGAATATTGCTCCCTTTTCGCTGGCGGCAAATCCGTCGGCATATTCTTTCGTTGTGGTGACGGGAGGTGTGCCGGCAGTGGTATTGGCTGCCGCCGCAGCTATGCTCGTGGTATAACAGCGTTTGATTTGACCTTTGGCGGTGTTTAGTCCGCAAAAGCCTCCTGCATTGCAGTCTTTGTTGTTGTCGTGGGGAGTTGTACCATTGAGGGCAATCGTTCCCCATAAGGCGTAAGCGTCGGTTATATTGCCCTTACTTTCCTCATCACCATTGATTCCACAAAGGGTTCCCACGCGCAGGTTCTGACCGCTGATCTTTATTTCTGGATTGTTTACACGACAGGCGATGATGTTGCAGGGGCTTTGTGAAAGACCGGCAATCAATTCGTCTAAGAGGGCTTGTACGACGACCTCCGACATCCCTGCCGGCAGGTTCAGGCTTGCTTTTAGTGCTTCTTTATCCGCCTCATCAAGGTCTTTGTTGTTGCGTCCACAGAGGGCGCCGACGGCTATTGTATCTTTGTTGGTGCCAAAGTCGAGTTCGATAATGGGATTTTCGAGGTTTATGTTCCGAAGTGTTGAGCCGGCAATGATTCTGCCGAATAATCCGACTTCGAGGAGTCCCGTTGGTGGGTTGGTGATCTTTAAGCCTGTGATTTTGTGTCCACCGCCGTCATACGATCCTTTAAAGGTTTTTAGCGGTGTCCATTCTCCTGATAGGTTTATATCGCATACCTGATAGACGGAATGGTCGTTGAGGCTCATTGCCTGAAGACTTGTTGCATCAACGATGAGTTCCGTAGAGGTGGGGATAAAGACTTCCCCTGTGTTGATGTTATAGCCGTAACGATAGATCCGATCTTCACTGATTTCGACATTTTGTGAAGCAAACAGTGTGATTTCATCACTTTTAAAGAGAAGGTCTCCTTGACGGATGGTGTTGTCGTTGTGTTTTTCATTCGTGTCGTGATGTGAGTCAGTGGTTTTCGTCTTCCAAATGTATGCCGTGTATTGACGGGCGTAGCAGCCGCCAAGCGGCGATGTGTTGTTTTTGGGATAGAGGGTGTTGCCGTCTATCATCTGTTCGCGGTGATCGCCTGTCGAAGCATTGACCGTATCAATCGCGGGCAAAAGTTGTGGGTTGGTGTAGTTAGGAATAGGAGTGGCACTAACAAATACGACTTCGATCTTTGCCGTGTGTTTCGGCGCGAAATGCAGTTTCGCCGCATAAGCAATGGTGGGATTCGTTTCCAACTGTGCCCGATAGGGGATGTAGGTCTGCTGACTGTAATCCCCCATCGTAATGGGGTATTTCTCTTCTTCGCTTTTGTTGGTCAGCTTGCCAACATTGGCATTATACGGATAAAATGCAACGATGGTCATCCGATCGTAAATGTAGATTGCTTCATCCGTGAGCGGTTTTAATTGTCCGCCGACAATGTGACATTCAAGGTTTCGGATATAAGGTCGGGTAAGATCCCCTTTCTTATAGTCGTCTGTATAATAAATATAAAGCCCTACGTTTTTCAAGGTTCCGCTTTCGGTGGCTTCATTCATCGCATCAGGAGAGCCCAGTTCTGCCACCCGAGTCATCGCACCGAAGCTGACGGATAGATTCAAGGGTTCGCCTGTTTGGGGTTTATCATCCGGCAAGGTATCATCGGAACAAGCTATCGGCAATAAGCAGAGCAACAGGAAGAGGATTCGTCCCGTGTATCGAAGTATGTGATTCATTGTATTCATTTTTTACTTTACAGTTTAATTGGCATCGGCCACGTGCTTCCGGTGGTTGTATAGTCGATAGAGAATTTATACTTCTTGTTGAACGTTGCGGGAATTGCCCCATTCAAGGAAGTAATGGTTTCCGTTTCCCTCATTCGATCGGAGCTTAGGTCTGCTACACTGTCTGTCTGCGACGGAATTTGTCCGTTCGTACCTACTTCAGGGGTACCGATCGTCCGCTCTGCCGTCCCTGTCAGCCAATAACAGTTTTTTATCACCCCCGTAGCTGTGCAACTGAGCCCACAGATTCCGGCAAGGTTTTTCCCATTTTGGAGCATCCCCGTGCTGACACAGGCTGTGATGGCATCAGCAGCTGTATTTGTATTTTCACCACAAATGCCACCTATATTTCCGGTCGAAGTACCGATTATATTTCCTGTGTTGCTACAAGCAGTGATGGTCCCTTCGTTCAAACCGCAGATACCGCCGGTGTTTGTGCCCCCCTCTATTTGTGCCTGATTGATGCAGGCAAGAATTGTACCTTTATTGGTACAGCAGATGGCTCCTGCGGTTGATCCTGAACCGGTGATTTTACCGGAACCGATGCGAATGTGTTTTAAGGTTCCGCTGTTTGAAGTGAATAATCCGCTGCCTGTCAGGTTACTGATGTGTTTTCCATTTCCATCGTAAGACCCCGTGATGTCTCCGAAGGATGAAAAGAGTGCCGGACGGAGGTTGTTAATGTTTATATCTACCAGCTGGCGATAATGAGCGGCGAGGTCGTTGCGCAATTTATAAAATTGTACCGGTGTGGTGATCAGGTAAGGATTATCTGTTGCATTTGGTAGGGCTGTGTTCTCTAATAACATACCACTTTTAGAAAGATTTGGAAGGGTGAGTGTCGCCGGATTTCCGTTTCCCTCCGCCGTATAAGTGATTCCTGTTTCGGTATGAATCAGTAAGCCTTGTGTGGTGTATAAGTCCACTTTAGCGACGGCTGAAGGCAAGGCAATGTATTTTACGGTTCGGTTGTCAAGGTCGTTGAGGAGCGTATCGCCGGAAAAGAGCTTCCCGTCGTTGTCATAGAGCAGTACTTTGTTTATGTCTTTGTCGGTATAAGCCCCCAATGACAGGGTTAATTCTTTCGCTTTATAACTGATGCTGCCGTTATCATTCAAGTGGTGTTCGTCCCATTTTCCCAATGTCAGTTCTATGCCTTGCAATTGGAGACGTTTGATCTTAAAGGTCAACGTATAGGCAGCACCTGAGGTAAGAATCAGCGGATCGCCACTACCGGTGGTAATGGTGAATTTTTTCAGATCGGCAGGCGTTGCCTTGTAAGTGTCTATCTCCAATGAACTCATTTGGGTGATGGTCGCGCCTGTCGGCACTAAGTAGTTTATTCCTTTTTGAATGGTGCATTTCTCATTGCCCTCTTTCGTTGCATTTCCATCGGCTGCTGTGAACGGTAATGTTCCTTGTGCATATCCTTCGTTGAATTGAATCTTTATTTTTTGAGGAGCAGGATCTACAATGTCTGGATGGGTTGAATTGTCTATTTCCACGATCACTTCTAAGCGTGTCATTACGTGACGGAAAGTTAATTTATCCAAAGGGGTTGAAGAAGAACCGACCGTCCCGGTAGAGATTGCAGGAAGCGATCCATCCCAACCGTTGCTCAGTAGGGCATCGGAGGTGTTCTTGTTTTGTCCGGCAGTCAGGTGCATCGCATTCTTTTTCGCTTCTCCTCCCGTATGGGCAAAGAAGGATAAATTGGCATTACACAACGGATAATAGAATTGTTTGTTATTATCAAAGGTGATATTTCCGGTCGTAGCAAAGGTGGCAGGTGCTTCGTGAATGTAGTCCACCCCACCGTCCAGTTGAGCTGTGATGCGGAGTTTATATTCTTCTTCAGGAGTCGTCGCTGCAGCACGTGTCATCAATCCGGAAAAAGCAATAGGCTCTTGAGTGGGAGATGTATAGTTTTCAGTATACTCATCCGAACAGGCGGTCGCTCCCAAGAGAAGCGTTACAGTTAGCGTTATTATTCTATTTTTCATTTTTTCTCTTTTTATTCAATGGTGACTTCGTAATCTTTTACCGGGTTCCAAGGTGTTACTTCTCCACTTAAAGAAGTGATTTGTTGCCCTTGTATGGTAAGGATCAATATGCTGCATTTTGCGCGCTCTAATTTGGCAGGAGTTGTGTTTGTTAGGAAATCGGAAACAGAATAGTCGATGGCTACATCGGTCGTTGCTCCTCCTAAAGCGTAACCCAAGCGGATGTGTATTTTTGTATCGGCACCCGAAACGTCCGGAAATACCAATAAGGGGGCGTAAGAGTAGGTATGATTCTTCTGCAAATCTGTTGTCGTCTTGACTAAGGTGTAGGCCATTATTCCATTTCCCTTAGCCAGTAAGGTTGCAGGTGACGATAGGTCAAATTCGGCTTGCTTTTTAGTTGTCAGGCTGAGTGTTTTTAATTGTATCGGCTCACCGATGTCTTGTGTCATTATTTTCAGTTGCACTTGGCTGAGTGCGTGTTTTAATTGTCCCAAATCAACATTCGGGGTGGCTTTATTAGCAACCGGTTTCGAATCAGAGTAAAGGATATCGGGCATCTTACTGTTATCGGCAGGCAAGGTCATTGTGAGTGTTGTCGCGGATAAAGTTAAGGGATCGCCAAGGTTTGATGTCGCCTTCGGGCTATATGCCAAAAAACAAAGGTTATCACCATTAAACGGCCAATATTGAGGCGTTTCCCAAGTAAACAGGCTGTTGTTTTCCGTCGCCATTTGGTTATCAATGTGACGATTATTCCAGTCGGATGTCAATGTTCCAGCTGCATCACAATAGGCTGCAATCACAGCTATTTTCCCCTGATTAGGAAATGTATTTGAGACTTTACTCTGCACGACCGTCGTTGTTTCTATCTCTGCCCGCAGGCAGATGGATTCCCCGCTATTTATAGGAGTATCTTCCGCTTTCTGACAAGCAGTTGCCAGTAAGGCAACAAACAACGTTGTTCTTATGTTTCTATTCATTTCTTTGATCCGTTTTACTTGATTTCAATCGTACCACCTTGCCCGTTTCCCCAAGGTTCGACGGTTGCCGACAGGGTGATGTTTGTTTTGCTCAGTTTCACCGTGATGGTGTGTAGCTGACCGGAAACGAAGGTCAAAGGGGCTGTTAATTTCACCGGATAGGTGTCTGTTCCTAAGGTCAAGGTGATGATTTCAGTACCGACAGCCACCGCACCGTGAGGTATGACTAAGGCTTCATAATTCAGGGGAGAGGTTTCCTTTGGTGTGATGTTTTGATTTCCCGAAAGCTCGGAAGAACTCCCGTCAATGATGTTTACTGTTGCCGATTGAGGCATTCCATTCAGAAGGATCGTCCTATTTTGTAAATCAGCCGCTGTAAATTCTGTTCCCGGTTGAATCACTACTTTCACCCGACTCATCGCGTGGCGGAAAGTGAAATTTGCCGCATCACCAGCAGGCAAAGAAGCGATGTAGACGGTCAATAGATCCGCATTTTTCCATCCAGTTGCTGTATTTTGATTAGCAGGTATACTCCAATGAATGGTTTTTTGGTTTGATATGATTGCCGTGTCCGGCATTGTCGCAGCTATTTCTGTCGGGCGTATCAGATCGTCCCACCACAAGGGAGCGTTTGTGATCCAAGCTGTACCGTTATATTCATACGAAGCGTTCTTGGGGAGATTCTGTAATATTTCCACTTTTATTTTGTCGCCAGCCACAAAATCAGTTGTGCTTCCTGAAGTTTTTACATTCAATAACTTACCTGTCAGGTCCATATCCGCTCCATCGCTCCAAGGAGTAATGACCGCACTCATTTGTATCTCCGTTTTAATGATATTGACATTCAAGTGGGTGATTTCTCCGGCATTGTATTTTATTTCAGTGGAAGCTATTCCTTTGTAAGTGTTGCCATCAATGGTTACAACAACAGCCGTCGTTCCGATGGTGATTGTTTGTGGTTGCAACAAAGCCTCTCCCCTGTCGGTCGTAATCGTAGCTTTTACTGCACCTGCTTGGAATAATCCATTATCAATCGTCCCTCCTGTGGTGTAATCCGGTAAGGTGATCTCTGCTCTGTTTAGTTCTTGCTCGCTTAAAGAATGATCCGAAGAAGCCAGTTGAACCTTTACTTTGGCAGCCACCCGTTTTAATTCAAACGATACGCCCGTATTTCGGTTGTTTTCTTTAGAGGTGGAAATTAATAGATCCGGCATTTGTGTCGAGTGTAAGGGTGCCGCCAAAATAGTCATCGCCCGAAAAGGAACGGTTAATTTTCCTACACCAATATTTTCCCAATATACCGGTTGGCTACTCTTCCAACTACCATCTGTTTGGTAAGTGTAGGTGACTAAGTATTTGTCATCCGCATACACCCGCATTGTATCACCGATGGTGATGTTCCGGCTGTTTTCTGCCGGCGTGGAGATCGCCAATGCAGAAAGACCGGAGATAGCTCCTTCGCCCCAAGGCTGAATATCAGCACTCACAGTTGTCGGCGTTTTCTTTAAGGTGATGTTAAAAGTGTATTTATAGCCTCCATTTAAGTTTAGTGTATCACTCATTTTGACAGAATAGATGCTTCCATCTGTTAATTCGATTTGAAAGCCTACTCCTTTAGCTGACGGACGAGGGAAGACTGTCACTTCACCCTTTGTTCCTGTTTGTGTATCACCGGCAATTGTAAGATCACCGACTGTCGCAGCATCCGCCATCACGGTCTTATTCTCCGGATGAAAGTCGCCCGACAAAGGCATTCCGGTCACCGTGATTTTACTACCGATCAATCGAACTGCATCATCCCCTGTTTCGGTCTTCAGATTGAAAATAAGTTTCGTCAGGCGGTGATAAAAACGTAATTTCACGTTTGGCGTTTCTTTCGTCGTTCCTTCTAAATGCTCCGCAGTCATAAAGTCGAGCTCTGATTGCGAGGTCTGTACGGCTAATGTCAAGGGGAGTTTTTCCGTCGCTTTGAAGTTTTTCCGATAAGGACTGTATGCCAGAAAATCAACTTCACTCCCGTCTTTGGGGAAATAAATGGTTTCTTCCAATGATGACGGCAAGAAATTACCGATAGCTCCGGCAGTAGTAGAATAACGACAGTTCATATAGTTCCCTTCAGCCAATTGGTTAGTTGTTTTGGTGAACATCGTGATCCCTATGGCATCTCCTTCCTCCCACTGATTATCTACGGCACGAGTGCGAATCCCGGCATTTACGGCTATGGCAATCCGACCATTTGCGGATGTTTGAACACCGTCTTGCTCACAAGATGAGAGGGAGGCGGCAATCAAGATGAAAAGTATGAATTTGATTGAACGTTTCATATCATTGTTTTTTTTAGTAAGATCAAAAAATTATTGTCAGCTTTTAAAGTTAAAAATATCTAATTTTAAGGTGCAGAGATGGATATAACAGAAGGTTTATGAATCAATAAACCGAATTGTTATTGTATTAATTTGCATCCATATCAAACGATGGTCCTGATTGCCAGTCTACAATGTCAGCTGTCATATCAGCACCCAAACGCAAGGTTATTTCTATCACAAAAGGCTCGTCCACTTGGTCTATATGGAAGTTGTAAATATCTCGCGATATATCAAATTTTTGTGTCAGCACTTTCCCGGTGTCAAAAGTAAGATAGAGTGTCAATTTCTGCTCTACCGCCCCATCTATTCCTAATAAGCGTTTGTCAGTCATAAAATTTTCCATATTCGGCGTGACTGATGTTGATGCAGCAAAAAGGGAAAGCGTATTTTCTTCAAAAGGCAGAAATTCCAAATTTGCAGCACCGCTGGTAATCGCCGAATGATGAGGTTTGCCGTCTAAGGGCTGGAAACCTTCATCTATATGACGAGATAGGGTGATGCCGTCAACTAAGCCTTTTACCTTTTCAAGATTGGCAATTCCAGCTCCAATGAAGTGAATTTTTACAATCAATTCACGGGTCTGTTTCCACATAGGCAACAATAAGGTATCGGGCATATTAGAACTAATTTGAAAGGAATTCATCCCAGCATTAAATAATGGCAGATCGGCAAGCGTCCCATCAGGCAATAGATCAGCTGATATTGTGATCCCATCTACTGTGATTTCATCTACCGGTTCATAAGCCGTCACGTAGTAGTGACCATCGGGTAAATCAAGCGGTGTGCCGAATATGTCTGTCGCCACATTGATGACTTCCCCATTTTCTCCTATCATAGATAAGGAATCTTTATCCGTCAACGGACGAGATTGACTCCAATCGTATTTTAAATAGAGCGAAGCAGGACAACTCTTATCAAATCCTTCCCGAATACAAGCAGACAATGATAATAATATCGCCACCAGAGCTATTTTGTAAAGTATCTTTATCATCATTCAAACAACTTATTGTTTTCACGTTTCTTTATTAGTTCTTGCCGGTTATGGTCGGCTTCTGCTATCCCCGTTGCTCTAGAAAGGTATTGTTCCGCTTGCTCACATTCACCTTCAAGCAGAGCAATTGCAGCCAAATTGTTTTGTACAACCGGTAAATTTTGATCGGTTTTCATTAAATATTCTTTTGCTTTTTCTTTATTTCCCCGCATAATCTCCATCGCCGCAGCATTCAGATTTGCCCACGGATCAGCAGGAAACATTTTGACCGCTGTTTCAAAAATATGATTGTATTCTTCACTTCCTCTTTCACATAACTGCGCTGCTGCATACATTTCCCGAAGGCTCAGCAGTTGTGGTCGCGTTTGAATGATCTCACGAGCCTGCTCTGCATTAAAATCGCGCACCACATATTTTACAGCATAGTCGGAATGCCGAAGAGCCGGAAACCATTCGTTCAGCATATAACGATAGCTTTCACCCAATGCCTTTAGCTTTTGTTCCTTTATATCCGGTGTGTCATTTCCTTCAATGATTGAAAGGATACGCGTTTTATCTTTCAAAGTGGAAGTTTGAACCCTGTTTTTGAGCCCTTCCCAGTCTTCCGGTGTGGAAAGAACCGTAAATACCTTGTTTTTGAAGCGGTATAAACGATTTACATATTCTTTCAATGCTTCCGAACGTCCTTGAGCTAAACGAATGTTATTACTGTATTTGCCTTCCGGTGAAGCATAACCGTGAATGGTGACTCCCGTGATTTCTGTACAAGTATCTTTGATTACGATGTCTATCGTGGAACGAATGGTTGCCAATTCAACCGGATTCTTTCGATATTCCGGATAAATAATAATCTGATTAACGGGGAAATCAAGAAATGCCTGCCCGGATACCGAACGATGTTTGACGTTTTCTGCTAAAGGTTGGACGAAAGAAGGCAAAGGCTTCACCTGATAATGCTCTTGTGGACGGAAATCCAATTGCACCAATGAATCTTCACTGCTTTCTTCTCTATTTCCTCCACAACCACAAAGATCTTGTATTAAAAATAAGTCCGCCGTTTCCATCCACTTTTCATAAGCCACCTGCACTCGATAGTCTATTATTTGCTCTGTCTTTCTCTTGCGCCGTAAAGCCTGAAATATATTTACCGGTACCATATTTTGACGTCTGGATATGATCTCTCGCTTCCGCCCATAAATAATGACAGCAGGTAGTTCCTTGCCATTCTCTCCTCTCCGTAATACCGGTGTCAATGTGGCATTCCGATTAGAAGAAATTTTCAGATTCTCCTGTAGGATGATATCCATTGCAATCATTAATTGTCCACCAGTGCTTTTTTCTATTGATCGATTTGCAATCTGTATCAGACCATTAAAAACGGTCTGAGCCTGCACTGCTGTTATTCCACCGAATAATAGTACGCCCCACCCAATTATAAAGTATAATAAATTATTTTTCATCGTTCCGGTATCCTTTAAAATAAATACATTAAACTGAGTGCTGCTTTTGTCGGACCTACATAATTATAATGTCCCTCTTTTACTTTCTTTCCACAATGCCGACAGCGGTATTGTTCGTATATGATATGTGCATAACCTACACCAACGTTCGCTTCCAAATTCCAATGGGTGCTCAATACCCACTGATAACCGTATGATATACCAGCTCCATACAGTCCTCCTTCGTAACGATAATCTTTCAATTTCGTCCACATATTAAAAGGCATCGTGACACCTCCTACATTAAACAATGCCCCGTGAAGGTGTATCCCTACAAAATGTGCATTAAAACGTTCGCAAAACCAGTAGCGAAACTCCGGTTGTACCAATACTTGACGAAATTTCCGCTGATTAGTATAACTCCACGGATTGTAATTTCCATATATATCCAAAGTTGTCTTTTTCCCTAAGCCTATTTCTGCACCCAAATTTATCGTGGTTGTAAGATCTGCAAGTAGATTCGTTTTTATTCCAATATTTTGCCCTTGTAAAATAAATACGCTGCTCAAAACCAACAGCGATAGAAATATTATTTTTCTCATTGTCCGACTATTAGTGACTATGAACAAAAATATAAAACGTTTTTCGCCTTTAGATTGGTATTTATGTCTATTATACAGTGTGTTTCAATCAAAATAGGAAAGAAAAGGTTTGTGTTTCAGTCAAAAAAACAAAGGTAGATCGTTCAGAAGGTTGATTTTACTTACCTACATACATCATCGAAATTAAACACTTAAATGTATATTTGCAAAGATGATTAAAGAAGGTACATACACACTTTTCGGGACACTATCTAATCAAATTGGGATTTACAGGATCAGTAGCAAAAGTTGTGTGAAACGTTGTTTCCACAACTTTTGCTAAGCATA
>JAVXFZ010000067.1:0-14147 GCA_036657595.1 Odoribacter sp.
TTGTGGAGCAGCAGGGAATCGAACCCTGGTCCAAACACGGAATCAATATGCTTTCTACATGCTTATCTTTTTATTGGTTTTCGAATATAGTCCGGAAAAAAGCACCCAAACGATATCTTATCTTCTGTTATTTCGCCCTTCGCTCGAAGAAAGTTAGGACTAACCCTAAATTGACAGCACTCCGTATGTCGGTCGGAATAAGGTAGAACCACCGACGGAATGTCTCGTCGCCGCACCTTGTGCAGCAATAAAGTCTAATCTACTTGATTCGATTAGGCAGCAAGAGCGTAGTTTTCTTCGCCAATTAAAATTTTGCGTCCGGGATTTACGGGCCGGTTTCACTGCTCCCGACATGCTTACATACCTATTCATCATGCTGTCAAATCCAGGTCTGCCCCATAGGATGTTGCCACAAAGATAGGAAGAATTACACATATATCTATAAATTGATCACGTTTTTCTTTGTGCAAACAAAAATATAAGCTGTCAAAATCAGTTTGGTTAAAAAACTAAATTATTGGTTTTATTTAAAATAAGGTTTTATTTTTTTTAATTTATAAGCTGCTAATATCTTTTTTTCTTCCAGTAAAGAATAAGAAAGTGTGTCATACATTCGTTTGGCATTGAATATTAATTGAACATCTTCATATTCAAGATACGGATGTTTGAGTATCATCTTAAAAGTCATTGTATCCATCTTTCGTTTTATAATTTCTGTTGTATCTACTGTAAATAGCTGTGCAGATGAATCAACATTGAAATAGGTCATAT
Source organism: Odoribacter sp. (assembly GCA_036657595.1). GTDB lineage: Bacteria > Bacteroidota > Bacteroidia > Bacteroidales > Marinifilaceae > Odoribacter. Next base: position 772 of record JAVXFZ010000067.1, read on the forward strand.
TTACTTCTTTCAATTGTTGTACAGAATGAAAACCACCCAAACGATTGCGATAACGAATGATTTTTTGGGCATAGTAAGGACCTATACCTCTAATTTTGACCAAAGTAGCACTGTCTGCTGTATTCAGCTCTATTGGTTGGACGATGATTTTAGTTCTTTTGAATTTGATGTTATTGGAAAATGTTTGTATTTTCCCTGAATCAGGAAACAGATGTAATGAATCTTCCTTTACTTCTACAAATTCTTGTAATAGAAATAATTGGTGATCTTTGGCTAAAAATTGTCGAGGCACAACGATGATGCAAAATATCAGAAAGAGCATAATCAAAATGCCTTTTCTTTCAGAAGTATTGAACAACATACGCAAACAGTTTTAGTAGGGTTAAAAAAATATGATAACACTTTAAAGTTCGCAATACCTTGTTTTAAGGATTTTACAAAAATATGTGCAGAGTGTAAAATTCATAACTCAAGGGATGTCGTGTAAATTTTCCATCAAGTTACAACTATTTACGAAAAGAAATACATAAAATGAATATTTTTTTAAACGCTTAAATCTGAAAAATCAATTTTCTGTGCTTGTACTCAAATTTTCCGGATCACTTTCATTAGTTGTTCTCCCAATCCGATGGTATATCCTTGTGATACAAAGACAACTCGATTAAAGGTGTCGGCAATAAGGAAGATGGGCAGATTCTCCATCGGAAGCTGTAAATTAGTGGTAATCATTTTTAGAATTGTCCCGTCAATGTCTGATCCAAAGGTAATATTCGTTGGTAGGGCGGGAAATTCTTTGGTATTGAAACTGTGACATTGTTGTTCGTCTTTAAAGAGCAACACCATTCCGTGTCCCCATTCTTCAAATTCATTTTTCAGTGCGGCAATATCTCGCAGGGCGTGATTCGTTGGTTCCTGTCGTGCACCGAGAATGGCAACAATGAAATAGCCTCGTCCGGTCGTTTGTAAAATACTTTGCGATTCTGTTTTTCCGGCGGCGAAGAATTTAGCTTCCGAATCAATATTTCCGATCACCTTTACCTCGTCGGGGTTTTCGCGCATTGCCAACTCAATATGAGCTGTTTTTCCTTCTTGAATATGGAAAAAAGAAACCTGACTCAATACGCCGCCACTTGCCAGCCGCGTACCAGTTGTCAGCATATAATAGCCTGTATCTATCGGTAATCCCTTTTGTAGTAAGGAAGCCCAAGAACTGTTTTTATTTTCCGGGTAGGTAAGTAAATGGAATTGCCCTCCGGAGAAACGGGAAAGAGTATAATGAGTATAATATTGTGGATCGGATAGTGCGCGTACAGGTTGATAGCTTGCTGTCAAGATACCCTGAGGTGTATTGCCTGCCTTTGGAGCACTGAAATTTACATCAATCCATTCATTCGTATTGTGGGCATATTGTGTCTTTCCTGTCACTTCGTCTATTCGTGCGGCAATGCCCAGACTGCGAAGCACAGATACGAAGAAAATATCGCGTGAGCGCTTGTCCGCTGTACGGGCTTTCCATACTCCTGCCGGCATCATAGGAATGCCCTGTGGGTTTAATGTTTCGTTGATCGTAATATTTTGTTTACACCATTCCACCCATTCTGTCGGATTGCTTTTGATGCGTGCTGCGAGATCGGCGGCGATCTCTTTTGTGAAATATTCTTTGTAGGCGGTGAGCATTTCCGTTGCTACGCGTGGATTTAGAATATAGGGTATAAATAACGGACTATTAGACGTAGGGGTATGTTTGATAGCATCGGCTAATACAGATGCAGGAGTATCTCTCAGGTCTTTCGCCGAAATTGCTTGTAATAATTGCAAGGCTGTGGAACGTATTTCCGGGCTTGTTTCTTTCAGAAAGGCAGTGATTTCATCGTGATTGCCGCAAGATGCCAACAGTAGGGGAGTCAATATTGCACTATCCAAATCTAATTTGCGTGCTATTTCGGCAGCTTGTTCTGATGTCATAAATGTGGATGTATACGCTCGGCGGATAGAATCTTCGTGTGCCATACGACGGTCGTTTTCTGCTCTTTGTTGCGGAGTGACTTCTACCGGTGTGGTGTTTTCTAAGGGTGGCACAATATCTATGGGCAATGTAGCCGTATAGCCTTCCAATTTATTCAATACGATTGTCAAAGCAGAGTCGTGGGCAAAAGATAATTTTTCATATCCGAAATATTTGCCATCTGTAGCCCACACCAACATATCGCCTTTTCCGGCGGAAAGCGATGCTTGTCCCTTATCGTCGGTCGTTTTAGCGGCAGCCGTGTAAAATTCTGCATAATTATAGATCTTAAAGTCGACTTTTGCTCCGGAAACAGGGTGGTTTTCCTGATCTACCACCGTCACCGTAGCTTGTTGGGCGGGTGCATAATTGTCGATAACATTAATTTCTGTGTATCCTTCTGTGCGGCTCATCACATCCTCTGGTCCATTATAGTGTCCGAAAACCTTTGTGTGCATAAGCATTCCGCGGCTTGCCGGTGCGTTGAACCAACCTAAGTCTAATACAGCTTCCGGCTCACAGGCTCCTAAAAAGTGCCAATGTCCGTCCACCCAAGCTTCCACCCAAGCGTGGTTATCGTCCGTATGTGCCCAACGAGGGGTATAAACTTGACGGGCAGGTATGCCGACCGAGCGAAGAGCAGCGACAAGAAAAGTCGATTCTTCGCCGCAGCGTGCAGTGGCGGTTTTTACAGATGCCAGCGGTGAACTGGTGCGTGCATCTGAGGGGGTATAGATCACTTTTTCGTGGCACCAATGATTCACCTCCAATACCGCTTCATAAAGTGAAAGAGCTTTCACGCGGTCTTTTAATTCGTTGTAAAATACGGTTCTGGATTCATCGAGATTTTCATTGTTCACACGGACGGGTAACACGAAATGGCGAAATTCTCTTTCCGGAATATTTTTTCCCCACGGCATTTCCGTTCGAGCTTGCAGCGATGCCTGCACATTTCTTAGATAATATTCACCACTATAATCCGTGATGTCGCCAATGGGCATATACGCATAAAGAAACATCAGAGCTTCCCGCTGTTCTGTTTCTATGGATTGTGAAAATATACGGAACAAGTCACCTGTCGGTAGTTTCTGTTGTTTATGAGCAAAATCTTGTTCCACCATTTTCCGTTCTTCCGGATCGGAGATAAAATGATGGCTACTGCAGGAATAAAAACACAGAAGGAGAGTACCGATGAGAAAAATAGATGAACGGTTCACTTGATCGTAATATTATTATATAAAAAACGTTTGATTTTATGTGTCGGAGTTTTTTCAAAAGGTTCGTGTTGTTCAAGCACTAATTGTAATTTAGAGAAATTATTGACTCTTGAATTGACATATTCGAACAACTCTTTCTTCTGATCTTCAATATAGTCGTTAATGGCACTCTTATAATTACCTGCTTGACTTTTCAGCTTTTTGTATTGTTTTTCCAATTCTTCCATATTGAAGTGTACCATAGCAACGAGTTTCCCTTTAGATTCTACCACTAAAGATTCGTTGACAAAGCGGAAATTATTGATAATTGATTCAATCTCTTCCGGGTAGATATTTTCGCCCGAAGAGCCTAAGATCATCGTTTTAATACGTCCGCGGATTGAAAGTCGTCCCTGTTTGTCAAAAGAGCCGAGATCGCCGGTTTTAAACCATCCGCCTTCGCTGAAAACTTCTGCGGTTAATTCCGGTTTTTTATAATATCCCTTCATAATATGGGGACCTTTGATCCATATTTCGCCCTGTCCGGTTGTATCCGGTTCGTTGATCTTTATTTCAACACCTTCCATTACGGGACCAACACCTTGCAGAAACGAGTCTTTCGGCGCGGAACCGGCTGACATTGGTGCAGTTTCCGTTAATCCATAACCCACGGCATACGGAAATTTAGCTTCTCGTAGGAAGCGTTCAACCGTACCGTCTACTTTTGATCCACCGATCCCGAAGAATTTGATTTCTCCACCGAAGGTCTGCATCAGCTTTTTACCAGCCAGACGATTGAGTAATTTACGAGTGGGAGCAAAACCGTACATCTGACGCATCAAGGGCGAGGAGGTGAATTTCGGTAATATTTGACTTTTATAAATTTTTTCAATAATCAATGGGACGGAAAGCATAATCGTCGGTTTAATCTTCTGCATCGCCGGTACCAACAATTTGGGAGTAGGTACCCGGTCGAGGTAATAAACCTGTGCACCGAACATTAACGGAAGCAACAAACCCAATGTATTTTCATACGTATGTGCCATCGGCAATATACTGAGGAAACGATCTTTCGGGCAAATCGGTTGGATGGTAGCGCATTGGCGGGCATTCCAAACCAGATTGCGGTGTGTCAATTCCACTCCTTTTGAAAATCCCGTTGTCCCTGAGGTATAAATGATAGAAGCGGTGTCTTCCTCTTCGATGGTGATAACCGGGAGGGATGAAAAATTGTGTAAATCAATATCATTCTCCAATTTTTCTATTTCTTCTACCGGATACCCTTCCGGAATGCGGGCGAAAGTATTCATCAGCACCTTTTGTTCCAAAAAATCAGTTTGGATCTCTGCCACTAACTTATAAAGTAGCTTTGATACAAAGATCATCTTCACTTCGGCGTGTTCCAGAATATTCTGAATTTCCGGAGTACTGAAGCCGGGGAGAATAGGTACGGCAATTGCTCCTGTTTGAGCTATTGCAAACTGGGTAATACCCCAATTGGGCATATTAGCACTCAGTATAGCTACCTTATCACCTTTGCGAATCCCCAAATCAATGAGGTAATGAGATATAGAGATTACTTCATTATAGAAGTCCTGATAAGTCCTTTTGCCACTCTGAACAAAGTTCAAAGACAAATTGTTCTTGAAAGTGGAACAACTGTTAGACAGCAATTCCGGTAAGGTCAATTTCTTCAAAAGCATTTCAATTTTATAGTTGCAATTTGCCGGCGAAGATAATATATTTTTCTGATATTGCGATGATTTAAGGAAAATATCCGCAATTTAAATAGTTAAGAACAGCTGTTGAATACTCACCGTTGAATACAGAAAGCCCCGCACAAAAACGGAAGTAAAGCCTTCGTCTGTGCGGGGTTTCCAATAATGAATAGGGGTGTCATTCTCTGATAGACATTGGAAATTTGTAGATTTTTTCCATCGTTCAGTCTTTGATGCGACACCGTTCATTTTTATTTTACCGGTATATTCTTCAGGGTTGCTTTGAGATATTCCCAAAACTTACCGACAGATGCAATATTGACTCTTTCATCCGGAGAGTGAGGAGAACAAATCGTCGGACCGAAGGAAATCATATCCCAATGCGGGTATTTTGATCCCAAAATACCGCATTCCAATCCTGCGTGTACAGCCATAATTGCCGGTTTTTTACCGTACAATTGTTGGTATATTTCTTGCATTTCCTTTAGGATCGCGGAATCCGGATTTGGCTTCCATCCCGGATAAGCACCGTTAAATAAGATTTTATCTGCTTTTGCCAATTCAAATACAGCCTGTAACGATTGAGCCAGTGCCTCTTTGGCGGTTTCCACAGACGAGCGCATCAGCGTGTTGATGCTTACTTTCCCATTGGCGGATTGTACGATCGCTAAATTATTAGACGTTTCCACTGTTTCGGGCATTGAATCAATCATACGGATCGTTCCATTCGGGCAGCCGAGGATAGAATTAGTCAGGCGGAATTGTGTGCAAGCATCCATTACAAACGTAGGCATAGCCGTTTCCTCTGCAATAACCTGTAAGCTTGGTTCCTTGGCGATCAATTCTGTCTTATAGATCACGCCGGCTTCTTTTGCAGCTGCCTGTAATTTCGCACTGTTGGCAGCCGGAATCACAACGATGGCAAAAGATTCGCGCGGAATAGCATTCCGTAAACTTCCGCCGCTCACAGAACTCAGGCGCAATTCAAGTCCTTCGGCATACGTTTTCAGGAAACGGAATAACAACTTATTGGAATTGCCTCGTCCCAAATTAATATCCATACCGGAGTGTCCGCCTTTCAATCCTTTTACAGCCAATCGATAAGCCTTTGATTGTGCGGGAACAGCTTCTTCTTTATAGTTAAATTCAATGGTTGAATCAATACCGCCGGCACATCCGACATACAATTCACCTTCTGTTTCCGAATCAAGGTTCAATAAAATATCGCCTTTCAATATGCCCGCCTTCAATCCTTCAGCTCCGTCCATTCCCGTTTCTTCGGTAGCTGTAATCAACACCTCCAGCGGTCCGTGAGGAATATCGGTAGCTGCCAGCATCGCCATTCCTGCCGATACGCCCATTCCGTTGTCAGCTCCGAGGGTCGTTCCTTTGGCTCGTACCCATTCGCCGTCCACATAAGTTTGAATCGGATCTTTTTCAAAATCGTGTACAGTATCTTCGTTTTTTTGTGGCACCATATCTAAATGTCCCTGAAGGATTACGCCTTTGCGGTTTTCCATTCCCGGGGTTGCCGGTTTTCTCATAATGATATTTCCCGCTTCATCCATTTGAGCGTCAATATGATTTTCTTTTGCCCAATTCATCATAAATTCCCGTGCTTTTGTTTCGTGATTGGACGGGCGCGGTACTTGTGTCAATTTGTAAAAATTCTGCCACACAGCGGTGGGTTGTAATTCTTTGATTGTTGTACTCATTGTGTATTTCATTTTAAGTTAAAATTCTTTTTTCAAACGATCGACTGTCAACAATGACAAACAGCTTGTTGCTACGCTTATTATTGCATATTCTCTTTTAAAAATCGAACAAATCTATTGTAAAGTTGCAAGGTGGTATTACCTCCGTTGATGCTGTGATTTCGGTTGGTATAAATCGCCATATCAAATTGTTTGTTGGCTTGCACCAACCGTTCTGACAGTTCGTAGGTATTCTGTACGTGCACATTATCATCTGCCGTGCCGTGACACAGCAACAGATTCCCTTTTAATTTAGCCACCTCGTTCAGCGGAGCGTTATCTTCATATCCACTTGCATTTTCTTGCGGCGTACGCATATAACGTTCGGCATAAATCGTATCATAGAATTTAAAATTGCTAACAGGGGCAACGGCAATCGCGGTTGTGAAAATATCATAGCCTTTCATTAGACAGAGCGATGACATAAAACCGCCGTAACTCCATCCCCAAATACCGATATTTTGGGCGTCTACCTCCGGCTTTTTCGATAGCCATTTAGCTGCTGCAATCAGATCATCGCTTTCCAATTTGCCCAATTGCATATAGGTACATTTCCGAAACTCTTCTCCTCTGGCAGCCGTCCCGCGCGGGTCAATGCAAGCGACGATAAAACCTTCCTGTGCTAAATAATTCAACCAGTCTAAACCCCATTTATTTTTCACTTGTTGTGAATTGGGACCACTGTATTGTGTGATCAGCAAAGGATATTTTTTACCTGTTTCCGTTTTCAACGGTTTCATCACCCAAGCGTTCAACATCGTCTTTCCGTCAGCCGCCGGGATTTGAATAAATTCCCGTTTGGCGATCTCATAACCTTGAACGGCTTCCCGTACGTTCTTATTATCCTCCAACACCCGCACTTGCTTTACTTTTGAATTGTAAAGTGCCGTCACTGGTGGCATTCCACTGTTAGAAACAGTGTTGATATAGTAATTAAAATTACGACTAAAATCAACCTCATTCCATCCTTTCACCGGTGTGAGTTTTATCTTTTTCCCTTTTTCATTGATGCTATATACATATTTCTCCAGTGGAGATTCCTCGTGCGAAGAATAGTAAAACACCCCCCGTTCCGGATCGTAACCGTAAAAATCAACCATATCGAAATTCCCTTGCGTGATGGCTCGCTTTTCTTTGCCGCTCATATCATAAAGATATAAGTGCATAAATCCGTTTTTTTCGCTGGTGATGACAAACTGCGTGCCATTATCCAAAAAGACTAAATTGTCTAAATTACTTTCTTCGATATAGCATTTATTCTCTTCGCGATACAGGGGAACGATCGAACCTACTTTTGCATTGGCTAATAACACCTCCATCTTGTTTTGATGGCGATTCAATCGGATGATCGCTAATTTCTTCGGATCTTTTGTCCAACGAATGCGGGGAATATAAATATCTTCTTCTTCTCCTGTATCCATTTTCTGAGTCGTCCGATCTGCGAGGTCGTATACATAGACCGAAACCTTGGAATTCTTTTCACCGGCTTTCGGGTACTTATAAGTATAATTTGACGGATAAAGCTCATTCTCTTTGTATGCCGGACTTTGTCCTTCAAACATATTCATTTGAAATTCCCGTACGGCTGATTCGTCGAACTTGATATAGGCAAGGGAAGAGCCGTCCGGTGCCCATTCAAAGGCGCGGTTGAAAGCAAACTCCTCTTCATACACCCAGTCGGGTGCCCCATTGATGACGTGATTATAAACTCCGTCCTGCGTGATTTGCCGTTCTGTGCCGAATCGTAGATCGTGGATAAATAGATTATTATCTCTGACAAAAGCAATGTGCGTTCCTGTGGGTGAAAACGTAGCCAATCGTTGATTAGCCCCTTCCGATAAAGGCTTTATTTCTTTATTTTTGAAATCATACAGATAATAACCGGCGGTGAAAGACCGCCGATAGATAGGTTTTTTGTTTGTACAAATTAAAATACGACTTTCGTCGGCGTTAAATTCGTAGCCATTGATGGTGGATACCGGTGAATTTTCTATTTTACTTAAATCAAGCAGGGTGGCAACCGGCAGTCCGGTCTTATAACTATACTTGACAATCTTTTTGCCGCGATTCTCCAACACCGTGTAATGCTCCCCGTCGTTCATTGAGCTAAGTCCCCACACGCCTCGTGTCTGAAAAGTGCCCTTGACAAAAAAATCATCCAGGCTTAATTGTTTTGACTGGGCGAACAACGAAGAGGAAAATAAAATAAATAACAAGAAGGTTCCGAATTTTTTTCTCATATCTTTTTTCACAATTAAATATAAATCCGACATACTGAAGAATGTAATACGTTGATCTTAAGTGATCTACTAAAACAAACAATCCGTCGGAAATTTGAATGATCTATTTTTACTTTGCGTTCCCAAAGGTTTGAAAAAAAAAATTGTTTTGCAAATGTTTGCAGGGAAGTTTTAAGACAAACGCATTTTTACTTCTCTCTTGAATAAACAAATAAACAAACCAATGAATCGACGAAAATTTATTACCTTTGCCGACTAAAATAAGCAGGTATTCAGAGATGATGCAATATACTCTTTTAGCGAAAGATAAAAATAGCGAGGCACGCTGTGGGGTGCTGACGACAGCGCACGGAGAAATCCATACTCCCATATTTATGCCGGTAGGGACCGTTGGGTCTGTAAAAGCTGTTCAAATGCGGGAATTAAAAGAAGATATAAAAGCAGAGATCATACTGGGTAATACCTACCATCTTTATCTACGTCCCGGAACGGAGATCTTGCAGGCAGCAGGAGGATTACATCGTTTTAATGGATGGGATCGTCCGATATTAACCGATAGCGGTGGATTTCAAGTCTTTTCCCTGACAGATACCGGACGTAAAATCACAGAAGAAGGGGTCACTTTTCGCTCACACATTGATGGTTCAAAACATCTGTTTACACCTGAAAAAGTGATGGATATTCAGCGGCGTATAGGGGCTGATATTGTAATGGCATTCGACGAATGTCCTCCGGGTACCAGTGATTACAAATATGCCAAAAATTCACTTGAATTGACACAACGCTGGTTGGAACGTTGCGTGGCACGTTTTGACTCGACAGAGCCTTTGTACGGCTACGAACAGAACCTTTTTCCTATCATACAGGGCTGTGTATATCGGGATTTACGCGAACAATCGGCGGAACACGCTGCCGCACTAAATCGTGCCGGTTATGCGATCGGAGGATTGGCAGTCGGTGAGCCTGCCGAAGAGATGTATGCGATGATTGAAGTCGTCAACCGGATTCTTCCGAAAGACAAGCCTCGCTACCTGATGGGAGTGGGGACACCCGAAAATATATTGGAAGGAATTGAGCGGGGGGTTGATATGTTTGATTGTGTGATGCCTACGCGCAATGGGCGCAATGGGATGATTTTCACGACAGAAGGCACCATCAACATCAAAAATCAAAAATGGGAGCGTGATTTCTCTGCGATTGATCCTGCCGCCTTGTGTTATGTCGATACGGATTATTCAAAAGCCTATTTGCGCCATCTCATCAAATCAGATGAAATACTGGGCTTGCAAATTTGTTCTGTTCATAATTTGGCCTTCTATCTATGGTTAGTAAAAGAAGCACGGAAACACATCACCGCCGGCGACTTTATGGATTGGAAAACAAAATTATTACCGAAAATAACGCGTAGACTGTAAAAATGTTGAATGCTGCATCTTAAATATTATTTACAATCGCAAGAACTAAATAAGTCAATAGACTTACTATGAAGAAACTGGATTTATATATTATACGCAAATTCTTAGGGACTTTCTTTTTTTCGTTAGTCCTGATTCTGTGTATTGTAGTTATATTCGATCTTTCTGAGAAATTAGAAAAATTTATTGAAAATGAGGCACCTGTACGTGCCATCATTTTTGACTATTATCAAAACTTTATTCCTTATTTTGCGAACGTTTTTTCCCCTCTGTTCACCTTTATTTCGGTCATTTATTTTACCTCCAAGATGGCTTACGACAGTGAGATCATCGCCATATTGAGCACGGGTATCAGTTTCAAACGTTTCCTGCTTCCTTATTTGCTGTCCGCTTCCGTTATTGCCATTTTATCTTTCTTCTTGGGGGCCTTCATTATTCCCAATGCCAATCAGCGGCGTATCGAATTTGAAAAAAATTATATGGGGAAAAGATATGCCAATAAAGAACAAAATATTCACCGGCAAGTGGCTCCGGGCACTTTTATTTATATGTCCTCTTACTCGGTTACTTCCAATATCGGCTATGATTTTTCGATCGAAAAATTTAATGGCGACACCCTGATGACTAAACTCACCTCTTCGCGGATTACGTGGGATAATGATAGCAATCGGTGGACCATCCATAATTGGAAACTTCGGGTATTAAATGGCGAACGGGAAACGTATACCACCGGGCAGAAAATAGACACCCTAATGTCTTTTCAGCCGACTGAATTTGCTGAAAATCCCAAGAAAATAAAAGAACAATTAACTCTGCCTGAATTGGATGAATACATTGATCGGATGCGATTGCGCGGAAGTTCCAATATTATCGAATTTCAAATCGAAAAATATAAGATGATTGCAAACACTTTTGCTACCTTTATCCTGACTTTAATAGGAGTCAGCATTTCTTCCCGAAAAATCAGGGGAGGGATGGGCTTACATTTAGGCTTAGGTTTGTTACTTAGTTTCTCTTATATTTTATTTATGCAATTTTCAACAGTTTTTGCAACAAATGGGAATATGAATCCGTTATTAGCGGTGTGGTTGCCCAATATTTTATTTGCTATAATAGGAGTGTTTGTATATAGAACGGCACCAAAATAAATAAACAAATCAACGTATCAACGATAGAAAAATGGAAAGAGATCACAACAGAAATCGGAATTCCTTTCGCTCAACACCAAGCGACAATCGGCGCGATCACCAAGCCGGAAAAGGAGAAAGACAGGATAGACCTGTTTACGCTGTGAAGCGGGAACGAAGAGAACACGATGGGAATCGTATCAGTGATAACCGGACAGATCGAAATGCCGGACGGAATTATGGAGAACGAAGAGAGCAAAGTGATAATCGGGAAAGAGCTCCCTACCGGGAAAGGGCGGACAGACCTTCTTTTCATCGGGAATACAGACCTTCCGGTGGTGATTTTCGTCGGGAAGGAACCGAACGCCGTCCGGAGCGGAAAGTAATTGTCAGAAAGAGCGTACAAGGAAACGAGGAACGCCGTCCCCGTGTATTTCGTAAGGAAGAAAATTCTTATGGTAATGATAATCGTGGAGATAGGGGAACAAGGTCCGATTACGGAGAACGGACTTACAACCGTACCTCTAACTACAACCGCGATCGGAAAAATATTTCAGGCGAGGCAAAAGAAGAATTAAGACAAAAACATTACAGTAAAAAGAAAATTTTGGCTCACCGCTTGAAACACGTTGACGAGGAAAACGAATTGCGTTTAAATCGGTTTATTTCAATGGGTGGCATCTGTTCCCGTCGGGATGCGGATGAATTAATCACTTCCGGGCGTGTCAAAGTCAATGGTCAACTCTCACAAACTGTCGGACAGAAAGTGCGCCGTACGGATAAAGTGGAAGTGGATGGAAAACAAGTATTGCCGGAAAAGAAAGTCTACATACTATTAAACAAACCCAAAGATTTTGTGACGACGGTTGAAGATCCCTTGGATCGGAAAACAGTAATGTCGCTGATCGCCGGAGCTTGCAAGGAGCGAGTTTATCCTGTGGGACGTTTAGATCGTCAGACAACCGGTGTACTACTATTCACCAACGACGGTGATTTGGCGAAGAAATTAACACATCCGAAATACGATCATAAAAAAATATACCACGTATTTCTGGACAAACCATTAGTCGAAGAAGACTTACAGGCGATCACCAATGGGGTGGAATTAGAGGATGGATTCATTAAAGCAGATGATATTAGCTATGCATCGCCGGATTTCACGGAAGTAGGGGTTGAAATACATTCCGGAAAAAATCGAATTGTACGGCGTATTTTTGAGCATTTCGGCTACCAGATCGTAAAACTCGACCGGGTGTATTTTGCCGGAATCACGAAGAAAAACGTACCGCGAGGTCAGTGGCGTTTTCTGACCCCAAAAGAAGTGAGTATGCTGAAAGTTTACTAAATAGAATGGAGGATGTTTTTTCTTGGTATGCCGTTTATACCGCTTCTCGTGCGGAGAAGAAGGTGAAAGAACGGTTGGACCAAACAGGTATCGAAAATTACCTTCCGTTACGAACAGAAGTACGGGTGTGGTGTGATCGCAAAAAGAAAATAACCCTTCCTTTGATTGCGGGATATATTTTTGTGCGTGTGAAAACCGATCTTTTTATTTCGGTTCTTAACACCTCCGGTGTCGTCGCTTTTTTGAAAGAAAAAGGGAAAGCGGTGGCGATTCCGGACATTCAAATTGAACGCTTGCGATGGGTAGAAAAAGAAATAGATGAACCCATAGAGATCTCCTTTGAAAAAATTCCAAAGGGAACTTTAGTAGAAATAGTGCGGGGAAAATTAACAGGATTTCAAGGAGAAATGGTCCGGTTTCGCGATAAATTTCAAATCGTTTTGAGATTAGAAAAGTTAGGATGTGCATTGATCACTGTCCCAGTCAGTTGTATCGAAAAGGTGAAAAAATAATTTTAAAAAGAGTTTCTTTAGAGGTTTTTGTTTATTTTTGTCGAAATTACACTGATTGATGCAG
>JAVXFZ010000068.1:0-14133 GCA_036657595.1 Odoribacter sp.
AATAATTTAAATCAGTGATATATGAACAAAATTTGCCTATTAACGGGAATCATTGTGATGTTGCTCTTTACTTCCTGCCGGGAGGAGTTTGACGATCATTTTAGTTCTGATTCTACGGTGGGAAAGAATGTGGTTCAGATACTTCAGGAGCATTCGGACTTGTCGTTGTTTGCAAAATTGATTGAACGCGCAGGATTGACCCGAACCTTGGGAGAATCAGGAATTTATACCGTGCTGGCTCCGCGTAATAAAGATGTGGAGGCTTGGTTGAATGAGCAGGGATGCACTGTGGATAATATTCCGTTGAATGTATTGATGCCTTGGATTAATTATCATTTTGTGACCGGTCGGAATTATCTTTTTGATTTGGAGAAGAAATACGATGAGATGGAGAATTATGATTTTGATACCTATCCCTATTATTATGTGTATTACAGTGGAGGTAATATATTGAGAAGTACGCGAGGGGACAAAACGTATGATCCAAAGTTTATCCGTTTGTTCACTCCTAAGTATTTTGCTATGAAAGCCGATGATTATAAATTGATGCGTGGGGTAGAACCCGGAGATTTTATGGCAGAGGGGGTACGCATTTCAGCGAGTTTACGGGATATGCCTGCTTCTAATGGTGTGGTTCACGTATTGGATGGACCGTTGCCTTTGGCTCCCCGTTGTGATGAGGCGATTATGGCAGAGAATGATTGTAGCATTGTTCAGGGGTGGTTACGACTTTTCCGGCGGGAAGAAATAAAAAGTGAGAATTCGGGAAGTCAGATAGATACAGTTACTATCCCGGTGTATAATATTTCGCAGTCGTCTACCGGAAAGGTATGTAATATTGCTGATGAAAAGTTAGGATATACGGTTTTGTTGCCAACCGATAATGCCGTTCGGGCTTCTTTGGGAAAATATATGACGGAAGAGTATTTGGGGACGAATTATGATTCTATCCCGAAGCCGTTATTAGTGTCTATCCTGCAGAGTCTGTTTTACAAACAGACCTTGTCTGGTAATTATGCCAGTTTTGGGATCAGCGATTTTAACGAGATAAATCATATCCCTTCTTATAATGGTGCGATATTGTCCTTGAAAAATGATTTGAGTACGATGTATCAGTCTTCCGTTTTGAGCAGTAATGCTGTGATCTATAAAATAGATCAAATGCCTTTGCTGCCGATATTTACCAGTATTGAAGCGGGCTTGTATGTGAATAAAAAGCATTACAGTGAATTTCATAAGTTGATGGAGGTGACCGGAAATTCTCCTGCCTTTACAGATGAGATCAGTTATCAACATATCCCTCATACTTTTTTGTTGCAGCCGGATGATGTGTGGAATAAAAAATTGGAAGATTACGAAGAAAATTATTACGATTCTTTGTATTTTGATATACGTTCGGTTGGCGATTTAATCGAGAATGTGCAGGATGGTAATTTTGAGCATAAATACTATTTGAATGCTTCTGGATTTGCACTTTTGTACGAGAATGGAGTGTTTACGGATCCTCTTGGGAATCAGTTGGAATTGATTTCCAAGAAGCCGCTTTATACTGCCGAGAGCGGGGCGATTTATGATGTGAAAGGATTTGGAAAGATGTTTTATCGTAGCGATACTACCTATACGGTGGCGAAACAGATGAGTGAAATTCCTGAGATTTCGCGGTTTGTGGAGCTTTGCAAAAAAGCAGGGGTGTATAATACGTTGAAGCAGGTGAATGTAAATCTCTATTCTGTGTTTGCTCCGTTGAATGATGCTTTTGATGCGGCGGGGATCAATGAATCTACTTATACTGAAAAAGAGGCAAAAGAGTTGGTTGAAAAGCATTTGATTCTAAACAGACAGATATTTACGGATGGACAGACGAAAGGGAAAATGTTTACGCTGAAGAATTTGGAAGTGGAATTTTCAGGAGAATGGGAGAATTTTACCATTTCTACTACTTACAACCGAAATGTAGGTTTTGTTTCGGGGAAGACAGATGTCCAGTGTTCGAATGGTATTTTACATTGTATCAAAAAAATATTGTTGAATTAACCCTATAAGCTGAAGGCTATGTATATGAAAGTAATAAGATGTTTACTTCTATGGTGTGCTTTCTGGACGGTGTTGCCGGCATCAGCTCAGACAGTAGAAAAAGTAACGGGTATTATTTATGAAAATCAGAAGGGTACTTCTCTGATCGGTGCAAACGTTATTTTATTGAATGCTAATAACCGAATGATTTCCGGAGTGACGACTAATATAGACGGAAAATTTGAAATTAAGGTGTTGCCGGGGATGGCAAAGAAAATCCAGTTCTCGTTTATTGGAATGAAATCCGTCACAGAGGATTTTGTTGCGGGGAAGAAGTATGAGATTGTATTAAAGGATGATAATGTCGGATTGGATGAGGTGGTTGTGACAGGAAAGGCTAAACCGAAGGCTGATTTTGGTATGTTGCAAAAAGATCCCCGGGATATGGGAAATGCAGTTTCTAAGGTGGATATGAAGGTGCTGAGCACGCAGTCTGTATCATCGGTCGATCAGATGTTGCAGGGAGCTGTTCCCGGTTTGCAAGTGACCTTTAACAGTGGTGATCCCGGTGCGGGTGCTTCTATTCGTATTCGTGGTGTGTCTTCTTTAACGGGGCAGAGTAATCCGTTGTGGATTATTGACGGTACGGAAGTGATTGGGGATGATTACAATGTGGAAAGTATTACCAATTTTGGTTTTAATCCTATCGGCGATATTGATCCCAGTGAAGTGGAAGATATCAATGTGTTGAAAGATGCTGCTGCTACGGCTTTGTATGGCTCGAGAGGAGCGAATGGGGTGATTGTGATCAAGACTAAGCGAGGCGTAAAGGGTAAACCTACTTTTTCTTTTTCCACTAAATTGACGGGAACTTTGGTTCCAAAGAAGGTTCCGATGTTGAATGGGGATCAGATGCGTATGTTTTTGATCGAATCGCGGGCGAATAAAAACGGGGGCGTGGATAATGAGTCACAATATCAGGAATTGCGAGGAGATTTAAATCGTGCGGATGCGTGGATCTTTAATAATAATTATGATTTGGTGGATATGATTTCGCGAACCGGTTTTCAGCAGAATTATAATTTGTCTTTAAGAGGAGGCGGTGAACGTTTAAATTATTATTGGAGTTTGGGCTATGAGAAAGAGATGGGTACAACGATCGGTGGCGGATATGAACGTTTTACGACAATGGTCAACTTGGATTACCGGATGTCGGATAAATTGAAGATTTCGTCTAAGTTTTCTTATGCAAATTCATTAACGGATAAACGGAGCAGCCAATGGCCGGGGCATTTAAAGAAAAATGGGACGGATATTTTAAATCCATTGGGATTTGCGCGTACTCGTGCGCCATTTTTGGCCGTTTATAATCAAAAGGAGGATGAATATTACATTACGAATTCTGCTGCTAAGGAAGCTTATGGCTGGGGACAAATGTATAATCCTTTGGCGATGATTGATTATGCTACCTTTCAGACCAGAAATAATCGTTTTACAGCTTCTTTAAGTATAGATTTTCAGATTTCCAAGGGGTTAAGTTTGTTTTCACAAGTTTCAACCGATTATCGGCAATCAGGGGATGAATTCTTTTGTCCGGCGGGAGCCATTGGTGATGCTGCAAATTCTATTGCCTATAATTCGGGGATGAGGGCTGATGGTTATGAAATGAAGTTAGTGAATAACAATCGGATTACTTGGGTGCCGTTGAATACAGAAAAGCACTGGCTTCAATTTACGGCGGTGGCAGATTTGATTTACAGTCAGAATAATAGTTTGAAGATTTCTTATGTGAAGAGTGGTTCTCCTCATTTACAAGATTCCGGTGGCAAGGGACAGATTGGAGATAAAGTGGAGGGAAGTGAAACGTTGGGGACGACTGTTAGTTTGGTCGTTGATGCTCACTATCGTTTCCTGAATCGTTATAATATCAATTTTGCATTGAAGACCGAAGGTTCGTCCGTGTATGGGAAGGATAATCCTTATTCGTTGTTTCCGACGGCTGCTTTTGCGTGGAGATTGAAAGAAGAAAGTTTCTTGAAAGAAGTCGAGTGGGTGGATGAATTGAAACCTCGTGTTTCTTTCGGTCGAAGTGGTAAGTTGCCTGCTATTAATAATCTTCTTTCCGTGACTTATGCTTCGGGATCGAACGGTTATTTGGGAGATGCTTATTCGAATATTGATAAATTTGCTTACGATAATCTACACGAGGAGCGGACTACTCAATGGAACTATGGTTTGGATTATAGTTTTTTCAACACTCGGCTCAGTGGTGAATTTAATTACTATCGCAGTACGACGGATGATTTGCTGATGGAAGAAAATATTGCTACGAGTACGGGTTTTGCCTCTCGTTGGTCGAATTTCGGTTCTTTGCGGAATGAAGGTTGGGAATTTGGCATTAAGGGAGTACCGGTGGATATTGAGGGAAAGTTTCGTTGGAGTTTGTTTTTCAATATAGCTCAGAATGAGAATAAGATGTTGACGCTTCCGGAGCAGTATCGTACGGAAGGATTTAAAGAGAGTTTGAGCTATGATTTTCAAACCATCACTTTTGAAGGCACCACCTTAGGCGCTGTTTTTGGTTACAAGGCAAAGGGAGTGTATAGCAGAGATGAAGATGCGATGATGCGGGACTTGAACGGAAATCCGGTGTATGATGAAAATGGTCATCCTAAAAAAATGCGTTGGGGGAGTTCTACGGGAGAAGTTTTTGAGGGGGGAGATATGGCTTATGAAGATGTTAATCACGATGGCGTGATTAATAAATTGGATATTGTGCAGATTGGCGATGCTAATCCCAAATGTTTTGGAATGTTGAGGAATGACTTCAATTATAAAAACTGGCAATTGGGTTTTTCGCTTTATTACAGTATCGGGCAGGATGTGATTAACGGTATGCGTCGGGAAACGGAGTGTATGGATAAAGGATTAAATCAGGCGATTTCTATTGAACAGCGTTGGAAGAAACAGGGGGATGTCACAGATATGCCGCGTGGGGTAGAGGGAATCACCCGGAATTATGCCGCCTCCTCTCGTTGGGTGGAGGATGCTTCTTATCTTAAATTGAAGGATATTTCTTTGACTTATAATTTCGACCGGAAATTATTGCAGCGAACATTTATAAAGATGATGAGTGTTTGGGTTTCCGGGATGAATTTACTCACTTGGTCTAAATATAAGGGGGTAGATCCGGAAGTGGGATTTAATGAGGGAAAAGCGAAGACGATTAGTATGGATTCTCAAAATACGGCACCTCCTATTCGTTTTACTTTCGGTTTCAGGGCAAATTTCTGATTATTGGACAGGAAAAAATAAAGAAGAATGGAAAAGATAAAATATATCATATTGGTATCGCTGCTTTGTTGGATAGGACAAGGATGCAGTCAGTTTTTGGATGTGGATATTCCGGATGTATTACCTGATAAGGATTTTTGGAAAAACCGTTCACAGGTGGAAGCTGCGAGGAATGGGGTGTATACTCAATTGGGAAATTGTGTGAAAACTTTTATGGTGTGGGGAGATATTCGTTCCGATCTCTATACATCGGGTAGTGCGTTGAATGCCTCAAATACTCAGTTAATCAATCAGGATATTCTGACTTCTAATTCTTATGCCGATTGGAAAGTTGTGTATAAGACGATTAATTTTGCCAATTCTTTTATTGAAAATGCTCGTCGGGTGGTTGCTTATGATGAAACGATGAAAGAAGAGGTGGAGCAAATGATCGGAGAGATGTAGGGGATTCGCGCTTTGTGTTATTTCTATTTGGTCAGGACGTTTAATGCTGTCCCGATTCATTTGAAAGCGTATGAGTCGGATAAACAGGAGGTCAATATAGCCCCCTCATCGGAGGTTCAGGTATTGGATGTTATTGAGGAGGATTTGAAGGTGGCATTGGAAAAAACAGCAGAAAGTTATTCTTCGGTGCAGGAAAACTGTGGACGGGTGACTAAAAAAGCCATTCGGGCAATATGGGCGGATTTAAAATTATGGAGGGAAGATTATGTCGGATGCCTCAATCTGTGTGAAGAATTGGAAAAAGAATATGCCGGAAAAATAGTGAAAGGGGATAATTGGTTTTCGATTTTTGGTGAAGGCAATTCGTCGGAATCTATTTTTGAATATCAGTTTTCTAATGATGGGGTAGGGAGTCCGCTGCCGGGATTCCTTAGTTATTTTTATACTTCGTTAGGTAGTGGTGATTTTGCAGGTAATTATCGGTCGTATAGAAAGAATATGCAAAAAGTGTATTCTGCTTCCGGGATGCAGGAGTATAGCGATACAGTGAGAACATCCGGAGCAACGTTAGGCATCATTTCTAATGGTAAAATGGATGTTTATAAATATCAGGGGATTGTAGCAGGCTACAAGGAATTTGTATATAGAGATGCTATAACGAAAGAGGATGCCCATTTTATATTTTATCGTTTCCGGGAAATATTATTGATAAAAGCGGAGGCATTGGCGATGCAGGATCACTATGATCAGGCGATTCAACCGATTAATGAGATTCGGCGGGCAACGGGTTTGGTAGAAACAACTGTCGCCCGGTTTGGTTCGGGAGAAAATTTCTTTGATAAATTGTTGAGTGAGCGTTGTGCAGAGCTGGCTTTTGAAGGGAAACAATGGTATTCGATGGTTCGGTTGGTGCGTCATACCGGTTTCCGTTCATTAATCATTGATCGGGTGGCAGATACTCATTTGGATTTGCTTCCTACGGTGGTAAAATCCCGTTTACAGGATGAGGACGGCTGGTTTATGCCTTATTTGAAAAGCGAGGTGGAAAGGAATCACGCTTTGGAGCAGAAAACATATTATAAAGGTAAGGACTAAGGCGGAAATAAATTTAAAAGACTGAATTATGGAAAGAAATAATGGAAGATACATTTCTCTTTTGGTCACTTTGCTGATCGGATTATGCTTGGGGAGTTGTGATACGGATTTCCCTTTAAAGCAGTTGAATACGAGTGAAGACTACGAATTGATTTATGATTATGTGGCAGCTCGTCCTGATTTATCCATCTATAAGGGATTGTGTGATTATACCGGTTTTGTCGGTACGATTTCTACGGCAGGGACCTATACCGCATTGGTTCCTACGGACAGTGCTTTTCGGGTGTTGTATCAGCAACTTGGTATCACTGATTACAAAGAGAAGCAGGCGGATTATTGGCTGAATTATCTGAAATATCATACGTTGACGGTGACGATGAATACGAGTAATTTCTTGAGTGGTATGATGGAGAAAGCTACTTTGTTGGGAAAAGCTTTTAAGTTATCCGTAGATGTTTCTAAATATCCTTATCTGATTTTCAATAATAGTGCTCAGATCAAAGAAGCTAATATTAAGAAACAAAATGGGAATATTGATATTTTGAATGCGGTGATTATGCCTCCTGTTTATTCTATCCGTGATTTAATGACGGAGAATGGAGGATATACGAAGATGTTGGCGTTGTTTGAGCAATATCATCTGAGTGGTTATTTGACGGATAGCCTTGCTACGATTATAGTTGAGCCTGATCTTATCTTTGAAGAGAATAGGGTTAATCCGGATACGATTTCAAATTTGGAAGATTGGTTGAAGTATCATATCATTCCCGGTGAACGTTCGTTTAGGTCGGATTTGGACAGTCGTTATGTGAAGACTTTGTATGCGAAAGATGGCATTACATTTAATTACTTGATACGTAATGAGAGGAAAAGTATGTATTGTAATCAACAATTTCCTTTCTGTAATCGGGCTGATTATGCGGCAGATCAGATTGCTTTAAACGGTGTGTTGCATCCTTTAGAGAAGCCTTTGGTGATGGTGCAGCATACTGCCGGAAAAATCCGAATGAACTTGTACGGTGGGACAAATAAAAACCGTGGGTATGAAAAGAATGTTTTTGCTCTTGCGCCGGCATTGGTGAGGGAAAATTATAATATGAGTAGTTTTCACGAGGGGAAAATGTCGCCTTGCTGTCAATTTGTGCCCATTCAGATAGGTGACGAATGTTATCTGACTGTTCCGGATATTGTTCCCGGCACTTATACCATCCGTTTGATTTATTACGCGAGTGGTGTTCCTAATATGACGGTGTTGTATAACGATGTTGCCGTTACTTCCAATATCAAGTTTTCTGAAAAAAGCGGAGATTTTTCAGAATGGTCTGTTTTGCAGTATAAAGATTGCGGAACGATTGATGTTTTACAGACAGGAGGTGTCAATCTGCGTTTAAAAGTGAGTGGAACGACACTTTCTTCGATGGTGATGGATATGTTAGAACTAATTCCGATTGTGAAATAAAGCTGGATTAAAATCTATAAGATATGAAATTATACAGGTATACAATTTTGTTATCGACTGCCTTATCTTTCTTTTCCGCCATCGGTAGTGGACAGGAGGTGAGTGAAAAAGAGAGTCGGCAGACTATCGCTAAAGAGAGAAACTGGCAGGATATTTTTACTTATCGACCTGCTTTGTTTTTTGACCGCGGGCTGATGGGGGAAGAAGTCGGTGTATATACCACCAACGGTGGATTTGTCGGGGGAAGTGGGAATCTGATGATTCGGGGGCTCAGTACAATTAATTTGAATGCGTCTCCTTATGTTATTATCAGTGGGATGCCGGTGAAACAAATCCGAAATGTTGTTCCTTTTGTCGGAGGATTGATTCAGAATAATTGGGGTTTTATCAATCCATTGGATGTCAGGACGATAAAAATAATAAAAGGGGGATATGATGCTTCTTTTTATGGAGGTAAATCTGGAAATGGGATGGTTAATATTGATTTTGACCGTGGAACGATGGGGAGTGCTGCTATTGATTTTATGGCGCGAGTGGGATTTTCACAAGCGGATTATTCTTTTGATGTGATGAATGCAGAACAATTCCGTGGGTATTTGTATGGAATGATGGAGAGTAAAGGGGTTTTACCCACTGATTTGCAAAAGATGAATATTTTTGATGTGAATCATTCAAAATATAATCACCGTACGGATTGGTTGGATGAACTTGTGGGGAATGGTCTTTTTCAGGATTATAACCTGAAAATGAAGGGGGGGGATGGTGATACGAAATATTTGTTTTCTTTGAGTTATGCTTCTGAAGAAGAAACCTTGAAAGAGACCGATTATCAGCGTTTTAATATGAGGTTTAATTTGGATTACAAAATTTCTCCCAAAATCAGTATCAGTAATAGTCTGTCTTATAATTATACGACTTTACATTTTGGAGAGGAAGGCGTGGAGTGGGGAGTTCATCCGATCTATGTTGGCTTGACTAAAGCTCCTTTTATGTCTCCTTGGCATTATACGGATGAGGGAGTAAAAGTATTGCGTTATGAAGGAGTGGATGAATTGGGGAAAAGCAATCCTGTTATGTTTAAAGATAATTTGAAGAATAAAGGGGTCGAAAATAGAGTGGATGCGATTATTCGGGGAAAATGGGATTTTCTAAAGAATACTTATTTGACAACGGATATAGATGTTTCGTATAATGGAGCTGTCGAAAAGCAACATCGCGGAGCAGAGGGAATTGTGATGGATGAAAATCGGGAGCGACAGAATTCAAAACGGAATTTCAGTGAGTTTTTATTGCATTGGAATTTGGATTTGCATCACAATGGAAAAGTGAATGAAAAAATGAATTATTTGACGGCTGCCGGAATAGCACTGGAATCTTATAATGAAAAGATGGTGTATGGTCGGACAGTTAATGCGGCAACAGATGAAATGGAGTCGATGTCCGGTGGACTTGATTCTGTGAATAATAATCGTTATGATTATAAGCAGTTGAATTTTTATATCAATGGGAAATTGTTGTTGGGCTCGTGGGCATTTGTTGCCGCTAACTTGAATCTGGAGCGTTCCTCTAATTTCGGACCCGATGGGAAGTGGAATTTATATGCAGGAGTAGATTTGAATATGAATTTGTGGCAGACTTCTCAACATATTTTGAATTTGGATTTACAATGGGGACGTACGGGGAATAATAATATTCAGGAGGCTTATTATAGCAAGTTGTATCTTCCGACTCATTATTATGGTTATGGAGGAGTCTATTTGGGAAATTTGCGGAATGATGATTTGAAACCTGAGATAACAAATAATTATGATGCCTTGTTGCAGGCTGCTTTGTGGAAGCACCGGGTGGATGTCAGTGTGGGTTATTATTATCGGAAAACTGTCGGTTTGTTGACTCAGCGTGCATTACCGATTGAAATGGGATTAGTGGGACAGTTTGAAAATGCAGGCGATGTGGTGAATAGTGGCGTAGAATTTTCAACTAATGTAAAGATCATCGACCGGACGAAAATTAAATGGGCTTTATTTGGAAATATCACTACGTTGCACAATGAGGTGAAAAAATTGCCTAACGGTGAAGTGGTCAACACGGTGGATAAGTTTACAGGAGTGGCTCGGGAAGGTGAAAATTTAGGTTCATTTTTCGGGTATAAGGTATTGGGAGTTTACCAAAATCAGAAAGAGGTGGAGTTGAAACGTATGGATGGACTTCCTTTCCTTGCCGGTGATTTCCATTTTGAGGATGTGGATAAGAATGGAATTATTAATAAAGATGACCGGCAGGTGATCGGTTCACCTCTTCCCGATTTCTATGGAGGTTTCGGAACCGATATTAAGTTTCAGAATCTATCATTGAATGTATTGTTTTCATACAGTTATGGAAATGATGTGTATAATTTGTTTGCTCAAAAGATGTCTTCGATGGAGGATTACAGTAATCAATCGTCGGAGGTGTTAAAGCGGTGGATTTCTTCGGAAATTCCGGGAGAAGGGGTGTTGCCACGTGCTGCTTATGGCGATCCTTCCGGAAATTTTGTGACCTCCGACCGTTGGGTGGAAGACGGCAGTTATCTGAAATTGAAGAGTGTGTCGATTGCTTACGATGTACCTCTTCGGAATCGCGGTGGCTTTATCAAGGGAATCAATTTATTTGCCAATGCGAATCATCTTTTTACTGTTTCAGGTTACAGCGGTTTTGATCCGGAAGTATTTTCTTCTGTGAATCCTCTTTTGCGAGGAGTAGATACGGGTGCTTCTCCCACGCCGAGGTCTTATATTTTCGGTATAAAGTTGTCTTTGTAATTTAATATGGAATACGATGAAGAATAAGTTTTATATACTGATCGTTGGAGTGCTGCTCGGGGGAATGACCATTTCGTGTGACAGTTTTTTTGATATGGAATTAAAGAATAGTATCAAAGAAGATGATTTTTACAAGAATAGTAATGACCTGAATGCGGCAGCTTTTGGAATATATGCGACGATAGCTCCGGAAGTGCATAAATTTCTATTATGGGGTTCTGCCCGTGCGGATATGGTGACTAACGGGAGCGAGTCGGATGCTTTTGTGACAGAGTTTGTCAATAATACGGTTTCGTCACAGAATCCCTATACAAATTATGCTTTTCTCTATCAGGCAATCGCCCGTTGTAATCAACAATTGGAGAGTCTTTATAAAGTGCAGCCAAGTGTGAATGCTTCCCGGAAGTATCTTGATTGTTTTTATGGAGAGGCTTATTTTATGCGTGCTTTTTGTTATTTTTGGTTAGTACGTACCTATAAAGATTTTCCTTTATTGGAAGAAGATATTTCGGAAACGGTGAAATATGTTTCTTCATCAGGAGATACTATCCGTGCCCACACTTTATCGATGAGTAATGAGGATATTCGCAGTTTAGCTTTGCAGCCTGCTTCGGAACAGAAGGTGTGGGGATTGATCCAAAGCGATTTGAACCGGGCGTTGCAATTGTTACGTTCTGATCCGCAGTGGTTGATCGAAGGATATGGCGGTTGGCCGGAGTTGAGTAAGATTCGGGGGAGTTTGAAGTCTGCCGGAGCATTGGCGGCGGAAGTGGCTGTTTGGATGGGTAAATATGCAGAGGCGGTTGCTTATGCCAGTAGCGTAACCGGAGCAGAAAGTTTGGGGAATGCGGATGCTTGGGCTTCTCAATTTACCGGTACGATTACCAATGGTAGTGCCTATACCCTGTTTTCGTTTGCGTATGCTTATACGTATGGCAGGGAAACAAATCGTTTGCAAGAATTTACTTCTAATGTAGAACAGGACGGCGGACGTTATTTATTGAAACCGGTGATGAGTGTCTATAATGAGATTTTTAATGAATCGGAGGATTGTCGTCGTATTTCAGCTGTGCGGATAGATCGGAAGCCGTTGATATGGAAATATATCGGTCAGGACGCGAAGGGGGAATCTATGCGTAAACCTTATGAAAGTTCCGCTTCCTTTCATTCTGTTAAAACTGCGGATGTTTTTTTATGGCAGGCAATAGCGGCCAATCGCTTTGGAAATTATGATATGGCTTTTTCTATTCTCAATAATTTGCGTGTAGCGCGTGGATTGACCGGATATACGAAAGAAGAGATAAAGATGACAACTCCTGTATTGGAAGCATTGTTGTTTAAGGAAAAGGCACGCGAAGATGCCTACGAAGGGAAACGTTGGTACGATCTGTTGTTGATGGAAACCCGTTTGGGATATACGGGTATTATAGGCACGACCATCAGTAAGAAATATACAGATGCGGCTCAGGCTGCTGAGGTGAAGAATCGGCTTTCTGCGCCTGCCTCTTGGTATTTACCGATTGATCCGGATAAATGGAAATAATGAATAACTAATACGGAAAATGATGAATACAAAGATATTGATATTATTGCCTTTACTTTATTTGTTAGCTATTGGTTGCTATGAAGAAGAGCATTTGTCTTTCCCCGGTCCTTATGAGATAGAAGGTCTTGTGGGTGTGGATACGTTACCGAATCCTTTTGGGAGAGCCCATCGTGCGGGCTATTGGTTGATAAAAGATGGAGCAGTGGATGATGAACAGGTGGCTTTTCGGGGATATACGGATTTTGTTCCTACGGTGGAAAGTTCGCTTTCGTCTTGGTATCGGGAGGGGGGCGCATTGAATTGTCGTCCGCATTACAATCCTTCGGCTATGAGTAATGCAGCTCATTTTAATGGAGATAATCTGAGTTATCAGTCGAATGATCTTTATTCCAGAGGTTTTTTAGAGGCAGGTAAAGGGAAAAGATGGTATGTCTATGCTAAAATGTCGATGGATTATGCTTATAATAATCAGCGTTTTGATTACAATTGTTATGTTGGCAGTAAAGGTTGGGGCAATAGGGCGGTTTTCTTTTCTAATCATAACGATGTAAACTATCCTTGTTGTACTTGGTTTTTTGCAGATCAAAGTACGCAAGGCATCTTGAAATCAGCTTATCATAACGGACCGGATTATTGGATGCCCGGCGCAACGTTTGAAATTGAATGTGTTTGTGTTGACGGTGTTCTTCGGATTGGATTTAATAATACTTGGATGTTTACCTATAATACGCCGGATGCAGCGTCTTTTCCTTTTATGTTCCGTCCTTGGAGAAATGGGGTGCACGTATATGATTTATACATAGAAGGTGATTACCAGCCGGCTAAAGATATGGTGGCTTATCGGGGAGAGGAAGGTTATACCACGATACAACGTCCGGCATTGACGCGGAAGGATGGCGAAGTTTTTCTTTTTGCTGAAGCCCGGAAGTATAATGTGAGCCTGACTACCGATGTGATGGCGAAACGTTCGAATGCGACAGATATTATTTTAAAACGCTCGGTGAATAATGGAGAATCTTGGGATGCACTGAAAGTGGTCGTTGGAGGGGAGGCTGTAAATATGTCTCCTTGTGTGGTTACGGATAAAACGGGGAAGATTCATTTGTTTTATACGGTTTCGCCACAGGGACAACCCTTGGGAAAAGCTAATGAAATTTATCATCGAACTTCTTCTGACGGAGTTAGTTGGAGTGAAGCTGTGCGGATCAATGCGGGAGTGTTGGCAGAAACTTATACGGTGGAGACACTGAATGGTCACGGTTGCTGTATGGAGAATGGGAGGCTTGTTGTGCCGTTGAAATATAGTTTGGGGCGTAATGGAATGATTGCTATGTTGGTTTCTGATGATGGCAGTGATTGGAAATTGGGAGAGACGATAGAGGGAGAACGCAATCAGAGCTGTGATGTTGCAGAGCAGGATGGGAAGTTGATGTGTGTGTTGGCTCAGACAACAGGAGGAAATAAAAGGATGACTATATTCA
>JAVXFZ010000069.1:0-14069 GCA_036657595.1 Odoribacter sp.
ACACGGTACCTTGAGTTGTTTCCACAACTCCCGATGCATTATTCTTTCCCGTCCAAACCTCATCATCCGCAAATATAGCTTCTGCTCGCCAAATATACAAACCTTGTGTCATTGCTTTCCCATCTACATTACATCCATTCCATCCCTCCGAAGGCTTTCCGTCCTGAAGAGCCTGTGTTTCCCAAAGTTTATTGCCGTATGGATCAAATATCTCCAACTTATACTTCGCCAGTCCCATTCCAATACCGTTAAAACAATTGATCTTTCCATTCCGGCTATGTGGAATAAAAGTATTCGGGAAATACAATCCTTTGATCATCACCCTATGCTCCAAAGAAACAGAATCTTTACAACCGTACTGATTCAATGCTACCAACGAAAAGACCTGTGTCCCGTTCTCCATAAACTCCAGATGTCTGTCATCAAAAGTATGTTCTACCCGATCAGGTGGCAGATACCAAATACATTCCGAATAATCCTTCGACAGATTAATCAAATCCACTTTCTGCGGTCGCCCAGAGGTGACCTCTTTACGCATCTCCGCCACCGGTAAATTCGACACCGTGATCTCTCCTATAAAATCCTTCGCGCAGGCTTTATCGCTCAAGGCGTGCAATACCACCCGTCGATGAAGCAGCGCATCTGTGTCATTCTCATACCAATGCTCCATCGCCGATGTTTGTTTACTTCCATCTCCATAATCCCACATCAAGACAGCAGCCTCTCCTGTCACCTTCGGCAAATAAAGCCAAGGAGGACAAACCAAGGTATCAAAAGGTGTAAAAAACAAATCAGGTCGGGGGTTCACCGTAACCTCTTTCCTACTTGAAACTTTACAATGAGCAATATTCTCTGCAATCACCTCCAACGTCACCGGATATATACCGGAATGAGAAAATATATACTTCGGATGCCGAACTAAAGTGTCCCGTCCATCTCCAAAATTCCACCGCCAACGTTGCAATTTTTGGTCAGATCGAATATTAAAATGAAAAGTATCTTGATCACAAAGCACCGACTCACTTTCAATAGAAAGCTGCGGCAAAGGTAAAACCTGTATTCTATCAGTGATCGTATCAAAACTACAACCGTTATCCACATACAACAGAACTGAATAGCTCCCACTATCCCGATAAGTATGACAGGCATTCCAAGTCGTATCTCGTACTTCATCTCCAAAATCCCAAAATTTATAACTAACGTAACGTGCCGTATCCGTCGTTTGATTCGTAAAACAGATTTCCTCCCCTACACAAATATGATTCTTAGGTGTTTCAAAAAAAGCCTCCACCGATTGCGCCAATACAGTCAACGGCTTTGCCACACTATCCCTGCCACAGTTATTCTCTGCCACCAACGATACCTGAAAAACCGTTGTACCTTTCTCTGCCTGATACAAATGTTCTATCGGTTCATATCCCCTCTCAGGAGCCGTATGGTCACCCATATACCAAGTATAATGATTTCCGTTGCCCGTCGAAGTATTCTTCACCCTCAGCTTCAAAGGTGAACAATCCCACTTATGTTGAAAAGTAAAGCCAATTTGAGGGACAGAACCAACTAAGACAGAGTCTTGCATATTTGTCTCGTTACAGATATTAAAAACACGCCATTTGATATAATACGTCGTATCCCAAAGATCTCCACTATATTTCTGTGGATTCTCAGGTAGCAGATTCTCCGAACGATGTCCATTCCCGAAATCCCATTCAAAATGCAAGTTCGGATCAGCATAATCCATTGCATCAACACCTATATTTATTTCAACCTCCGGTCCACACGCAACGTGTTCGCTCATCGAAAACACTGCCGGAGGTGCATCATTGACTACTTCCACCTTTCGAATCGCTGAAGTATCTAAACAACCGTGTTCGGACACTGCCACTAATACTACATCAAAAAAACCACCACTTTCATATATATGCTTTCCCTGTTCCACCACCGTATCTAATGGGGTAAGATCTCCATAATTCCAAATATACTGTTTTTCCGGCGAACGAGGAATAAATTCAGCCTCTATTCCCCGGCAATACTGTTTTCTCGACACAAATGCTGTATCTGGCAAGGAATACACCGTCATCATTGCCGTATCTTGATTGATACAACGATGCTCATCCTTATAATGATATACCATTGAAACACCTCCCGGTGCTTGTGGCGTAAATACCGGTGTCACCACTCCCGTTCCTTCCCACCACCCCCCATCAGGTTGTCCCACCAATTCCTTTGGAGAATGATTCATACACATTGTTAAGTCATTTCCGGCATCCACTTTCGGTAAAGAATGAACCTTAATTTTTTTGATATTCGTAGCCGTACAACTACCGTTAGAAAAGCTATACACCATCTCATACTCCCCCGAACGTTTGGGATCAAACCAAGTGACCCCATTCTCCACTCGGAGTAAATCCTCTGCTCCTGCTAAAGTCCATTCGCCACCCGCCGGCAAAGCTTCTAACGCCAATGCCGAAGTTAAATGACACAACGTATCATTCGCTATCGGCGGTATCGGAATAAATTCATCCACCGAC
Source organism: Odoribacter sp. (assembly GCA_036657595.1). Classification (GTDB taxonomy): domain Bacteria; phylum Bacteroidota; class Bacteroidia; order Bacteroidales; family Marinifilaceae; genus Odoribacter. The sequence continues at coordinate 2,532 of JAVXFZ010000069.1, forward strand.
ACCCGAAACTCTGCCACACCGGGAGTGGCACATCCATTCCAAAATTCTGCCTTCACCCGATATTCACCGTGAGGGAAAGATAGCTCCGGAAAAGAATCAGTATTCACAAAACCCGATAATGGAGGATCTATTGTCCACAAAGACCGTCGGAGCGAATCATTGCAATCATCCACCTTCACTGTATCAATCGTTTTTAACAAATAATTTTCACATACACGATCAATATCCCCGCAAGTAACCCGCGGAACCGCATACGTCCGGATCGTATCTTTCAACATCAAAGGCTGCCCATAACAAATATTCTGAATACCCAGTGCCACCTCATAACTGCCTTGTTCCTTAAAAATAAAATGCGGTTGTGCCGAATGTAAACTATCCCCCTCCGCATACTGCCAACCTGTTGATGGACTTACGGTCCACGTATAGGTCAATGAATCTCCCGGAGAATCATTCACGATCGAAACTTCCATCGGAATACAAGCCTCTTGCGGCATTTGAAACGAAGGCTTCGCCACCTGTTTTATCACATCTATCTCTGCCGTATACACCTGTGGTAGTGTTACACATTGAGATTCAGGTACAAAAATCACCCGATAATGGTTATTCTCCGTAAAATGAATACGAGGCAAATCCGAATCAGCACCATAACCCGCTTCAAAACTAACACCGTCCTGTGGTTCAATTGTCCAGTGGGAAACAATCGTGCTATTTTTACGATCTTTATAATTCACATAAACTGCCATATCCACCAACTCACCACCGGCACAAATCTTCTCCATCTTTTCAGTAAAATCTATCTCCGGTATTCCACGCACAGTTATATGAAAAGACTTTTGTTTCTGATTACAGGTACCGACAATTGAAACCATCACCTCATATTCCCCATTTTTCGTAAACAACAAAATCGGACTCTGACTGTTCGCATTCGTTTCGTTCACATACTTCCAACCATCCGCCGATCCAATCACCCGCCAATCAAAAGTCACTCCTACACCGGTAGATACATTCGTAAAAAACACCTGATCCCCCTCACATATATCTGTCCGATCTACTGTCACTTTTACTTCAATCGTCGTATCATACACCACATAAGACGTTATATCTTTCAAAAACTCCTCCGAACACCCCAATGTATGCGATGTTAATTCTGCCTGCACCTTATATTCACCTTTGGATTTAAAATGAATCGTCGGATATTCCGCTTCTTTATCGCTCAATTCAAATCCATCTGCAGGAGTATTTAAATCTATGGGAGTTATTTTCCACGTCACCTCTTTTTTATTATTATACCACTGATATTCCGTATACTTCACCATATCAATCACTCCCGGACAAAATCCGATCGTATCTTTCAATCTCACTTCAGGATCTTTCTGCACCGTAATACGAAATGTTGTATCCAAATCTCCACAAAACCCGCTCGCCATTCCTTTCACTTCATAACTTCCCCAATGATTAAAGTGAATCTTAGATATTTTCTTATTATTCCCAAAATCCTTAAACTCATAACTACCGTCCGGAGGTGATATCTTCCAGGCATACACCAACGGCTCACCATCTCCCTCTTCCGCCTTCAAGCTAAAAAGCAAGTTTTGTCCCTCACAGACAAGCGTATCATCAGCCAAACCGGTCATTGTCATCGTTGAATTACGGACCCGAATAGATCGGGTCATTTCCAATTCCCTCCCTATTTCCGGACAGCCTACCGACTCTAATTTCACCGTAAACAAATGACTACCGGGAGTACTAAACTGAACCACCGGATAAAGACTATCAACGCTTGTTTCTTTCTTCCATTCCATTCCCTCCATTGGAGTAATCGTCCACTTTACCTTTTTATCATTGTTATAAAACTGATAATCAACAAGTCCTTTAAAATCGAGCGCATAAGGTTCTCCGGGACAAACAGCCTCTGGCGGTTCAAAGAAAAAGACAGAAGGATCTTTTCGAATATGCACACGAAACGTTGTATCATCCATTCCGCAACCCGAAGCAGTAGATAAATTCAACCTCACCTCATAATCCCCGTATTTATTAAACTGTAACACCGGTTCCGCTTGATCGTTCCTTGTACCACCACTAAACAGAACATTTGCTGTTGGTCTCACAGACCACTCATATTGAAGATCCTCCCCTGTCGAACGATTCGTAAAACTGACTGCTCCCCCTTCACAAATATTCAACTGTGTAGCAATTACCTCTTTGTGTATATATGGATCATACACAATCACCTGCGCTGTCGTATCCAAAAGTGTTCCCCCACATCCGGCATCCGGCAATTCCAAACGAATAGAATACTTTCCCGGTGTTTCAAAATCAATGACAGGATAAATAGATTGCAAACTGCTACCTTCCGCACAAGTAAAACCGGTATTAACTGCCGCCCCTTCCCGTCTGATCGTCCATTTCGGCTTCTCTTGATTTCCATTCCATAACACAGATACATAACGCGATAAATCCAAACGGGGTGGACACATTGCTTTCGGTAGATCAAACCGCACAATATCCGGATTCTGTTTCACAACAATGATTGTATCCGCCTCATCACTCGAACACTCATTCTGTATAAACAACTTCACCCGATACCTTCCCCAATGCCCAAATACAATCTTCGGACTCCATTCGTTCTCATTAAACACCGGAATCGTTGTACCATCCAAGGGGAGAACACTCCATCTCCTTATTCTTATATCATCTCCGCTACTCCGATCTGTAAACTTGACTTCTTCATTGCCACACACCGTATCCCTTGCTATTTGAAAGTCAGCCGCCACCCGGTTGATTAATTCAATGACCTTGCTCGTCGTATCCATTGCACAAGGATATATATTACTCACCGTCAGTTTTATTTTATAATTCTTTGCTTCCTCATACTGAATATAAGGCTCCCAGTCCTCCGAGGTCTTTCCATTTCCAAAATCCCAAAAAGCAAACTTATCTCCATAAGTACAATCCGACAACATTCCTCCTCCTGAAATATTCCGCAAAGACACATTTTCATAAGTACAGACCTTATTGTAACCAATATGACTAAAAGTATAATTAGCATCAAATGGAACGGCAACAAACTCATTCACCCTTGTCGCATCTTCGTAGCATTCATTTTTTGCTGTCAGTTTAATATTAAAAAAATGATCATTTGGATTTGGACGATCCGGTATTTCACAATATGACCTTGTGAACTTATGTTTAAACTGTCCTTGAGCCCTTCTCAATGCCTCATTTGTCACCACGTCCGGCGTTGTTCCATCATCATAATGCAGTGTATAATTCGTACCGGATGAATTTTTTTCATAAACATTCACCTTGTAAATCACCTCCGTTCCCAAACACTTCACACTCTCATCTTGTTTTTCAATCGCCACTTTCGGCAAACCCGCTACCACGACCTGATAGATTCGTTTCAATGTATCCCCACCAGTTGTCACCCCACTAAAAATCAACTGATAATAACCGCTCTCCTCATAAGTAATCGTTTTTTGACTTCCCGGTTGCGGTCCATCATATTCCGTATGCTTTGCATCCCCTAACTTAATCTTAAAACCGTCTACCTTAAATCCGAAATGCACCGTTCTATTCGTTACATTCGTCTTAAATGCCGTACCGGCATCATTACAAATGACAAAATTCTTCTCGTGAAAGAGGACCAAATCATCAACAGTCTGAGCATACCCCCTTTCCGCTGCAAGCAGGCATACAAAAAAATATATTATTTGAACCGACCATCCTTTCATATCCACAAAACCTTTTAAAATCTAAATGCTTTATTCTTTCGCTTCATCTTAGCACGCTTCGTATTATTAGGCGAATTATCAAAACGTTGGATACAACGCTTCGGCGTTTGCTTAAAAAACCAATGCAATGACAAAGAATGACTCGTATTCTTATACATCGTCCCTTGATGAGTGGGTACTTCAAAAGTATATCCAATTCTCCAGCCCATATCTGGACGACCCAATAAATTCACACCCAAATGCAATAATAAAGTCCCGACACTCAATCCCTCATACTGATCACTGCGCAATCCCAACCCAATCATACCAAATCGTTCTTCTTCCCAATAAACGCCAAACTGCAAATTCCGCATCACAGACTGCACATCCAACATCAGATAGGGTGCTAATACCGTATTAATTTGATTTCCGAATGCCAAAGGATGGGAATAAGAGAGATAACCCGAATAACGGCGATTTAACACATTCTCCTCTGAAGAACGAGAACCGTGTTCAGACAAAAACGACTGAGTAGATTCAATGAGATGATAGACAGAAAAACCATACTCCAAACTGGCGACTCCATGCCAAGCAATATTAAAATCTGTTTGACCATAGATACCGACCGCCATATCAAACATCGTAAGCTTATCGGCATAAAAACTCATCAACTCAGGAGAAATATCCAAGATCTGACCATAAAAAGGATCAAACTGATCGCCCAAAGTGATACGTGATGGATCAACACTCTTCTGATAAACAGTCGGTTGAATACCAATTTGTATCACCGAAGAATGAGACAGCTTCACCCGAGTGGAAAGTGCAGCAGCAAAAGTATTCGTCACATACATCAACGCTCCCTCCTGATCTCGCTGATAAAACAACGACACACCTCCCAGTCCAAACGTACGCTTTTCTTTAAACGGATAATCCATCGACACAAAATAAGAACGATAATCAAGCGGATGACTCCAATAAGCCCTCTGCATACCGATATTCACACCCATCAATCCATTAAAACCGGAATATCCCGGATTATTGAACGACTTCCACATAAACGGATGCGAAACTTTGGTATCCTGAGCCATCAAAACCTCAGTTCCTACACATAAAATGACAAACCATATAATAAATCTCCTCATTTTTTATTCTTAATTTTTCATTCCACTAAAAAATTCCGTTTTATAGCCTATTCTCTCAGCAACATCACCGCTCCTTGCGTACTCTGAACCTTACCCGAACGATTATTGTCACCTGTCCACACATCCTCACTAAAAAATATAGCTTCTGCTCGCCAAACATATACACCTTGCGGTAATAGTTTACCATTTTTATTTTTTCCATCCCAACCTTCTGACGGGACCCCTCCCTCCAAAGCATTTGTTTCCCACACTTTATTTCCAAATGCATCAAATATTTCTAATTTATATACCTTCAGTCCCACCCCTATTCCATTAAAATGATTAATCTTCGGATTTGAACTATGCGGAATAAAAGTATTGGGAAAATAAAGTCCCCCTTCATAAGAGCGATACTCCTGATAAATAGAATCACGACAGCCATATCTATTCACAACAGCCAAAGACATCGGATAAACTCCTTCATCATAAAATGTCACGGTTTGATTTTCCGGAGAATGTACTTCCTCACCAAAAGGAAGATACCAAATCGTTTCCGTAGCATCTTTTGATAAATTAATAAAACAAACCTTTTCCGGACGACCTATCGAAATCTCCTTATCCCAAGCAGCTTTTGGTCCATTGTACACCCGAATTAAACCTTGATGCACCTCTTTGCAACCATAATTATTCTCTACATAAGCTTTAATATCATATCCCAATATAATATTGCTATCATTGACATACAAATGTTCCATTTCTGAAGTCAGGGAAGTACCATCGCCATAATCCCAAGTAAAATAATCATACGGAGTTGCTGTGATCTCCGGCTGATACAACAATGGCGGACACGCCATCGTGTCCAATCGCAAAATCTTCACACGCGGCTTCGACCACACTTCTACCATTTTAGACACTTCCCCGGGACAAGAAGGAATCTGATTCGCTTCACCTCTCACCTTCACTTCAAACCTTCCCGGCTCCTGAAAGGCGTGTTTCATCTGAAACGAACCGCTTTCTTTCGTTGAGCCATCTCCGAAATCCCAAATAATATTCTTCAACTCCTCCTTCGAAGAAACATTCAGAGTCAATTCGAGATCTTCGCATAAAGCCCCATCACCATCCAACTCTAAAACGGGAAGTATGTGTACAAATACAGAATCTTTATATTCCCGATGTGCACAACCATTATCTACTTTCAACCGAATCTGATAAGCTCCGACATTCTCATAACGATGACAGGTATCCCACACGGCAGCCACTTGCCCGTCTCCAAAATCCCACGAATAATTCAATGCAGCCGCAGGATCACGGTCTACTGAATTATTTTCAAAACAAACCGTATCGCCTGCACAGAGATATTTTTTATCCTTTGTAAAACCCACCACAATCGTATTCGGTTTCACTTTCAAAGGAAGCGTAAACTTCGTTCCATCAGGAGTACAGCGATTCACCGCAGTAAGTAAAATATTGAAAACAGACATATTGGTATTCGTTGTATAAATATGGGTTGTATCAATAGCTGTTGCTGTCTCATCGTCCCCAAACTCCCAGACATAACTGTTATGCGAACCGGTACTTTTATTCACAAACAAAACGGTCACAGGAGTACATTCTTTGTCGGGATGCAGTGCAAATTGAGCAACCGCTTTCGACCATACTCCGATATTCACGGAATCTATTTCCGCCCCACAAACATTATACACCTTAAAAGTCATCCGATAAGTAGTATCGAATAGACTGGCAGGGTAAGTCTGCATTTCAGGCAATTGTTGCGTGCTGATATTCCCATTCCCATAATCCCACAAATAATTGAGATCATAATACTCACCGACAAAATGAGCGGGAACAATCTCAGGGCTTACCACATAAGGACCACAACCCGCCGTATCACGCACCGTAAAAGCAGCCGTCGGAGGAGGATCAAGCACTTTAATCGGCATCCACTCACTCGTATCCGAACAAACATTTACAGATGTTGCCACTAAACGCACCTGATATAAACCGTGCTGCGGATAAGCATACGTCGCAGGCTCATCCTCTGTCACGAAAGTCACCCCATTACTAAAATCCCAAGTAAAGCGATTCCCTACGCCCAATTGATTGGGAATAAATAAAGAATCAATACCACAACACTGCTGAAAATCCACAACAAATGAAGGATCCGGCAAACCGTGTACCGTCACCGACATCGTATCCAAATTCGAACATTGGGTGGCAGGATCAATGTAATGATATTCCAATCGAAAATCACCCACGCCGGCTCTTATCGGATCAAAAAGATGCTGATCCACCACGCCCCCACCTTCCCACGCTGCCAACCCAAAGGGTTCCCATCCGATTAACGGCTGCACCCCTTCATTCAAACAATAAACCGTATCTCTACCGGCATTCACCACCGGCAACTCACGAACAGTCAGATCTATACTATCTCGACTGATACAAGTGCCGTGTCCATATTCATAATAAGCTTTCACAGTCAGATCTTCATTCCTATTCGGATAAAAATAATATTTTCCTGCTGAATGCCCCAGCATATTCTCATAACCGCTTTTCAATGACCACTCTCCCTCTAAAGGCGTTGCCTTTAATTCAATAGAGTCTTCCATCGCACACAAAGGTTCTGCCGGCTTCAATTTTACTATTTTCAATGAATCCATCCATACGGTAAAATCCACTGTCGCCGTATCTTTACAATGATTGAAATACTTTCCGGTCATCCGGAAACTCCGATCTCCCTCCACAAACCGAATATCCGGCTTACGACTGGTAGCCGTACCAGCTATAAAATCATAACCTTCAGGCGAAACAGTCCAACGGACCTGCACCACATCGTTATTCTCTCGAATCTCCCCGATATGCATTTCTCCTCTAAAAACAAAATCTCGCATACACCAACTACCTAAATCCGGTCCATCCAACCGGACGACTTCAGGCTTTGAAAATGCTTTAAACGAATAATCTTTTTCAGACCCATCGCAAATATTCTCTGCTTTCAGATAAATCCGATAATCTCCCTGCGACGTAAATTTCACGGTTGGTTCCTCCTCATTGAGATTTCCTGTCCAACCCGTTTCCGGTAAAATACTCCACGTATATTTAAGTAATTCACCCTCCGATTCGTTTCTAAAATGAACCGCTATTCCCTCTCCGTCAAGTGCATCAGTAGTACATCCCCTCTCCAGCAAACTCGCTTTTGTCGTCACTTGATGTGATAGGACTTTCACCTGTCCATCTTTTTCTATCTGACCACCATAAGCCCCCATCGCTTTCAATTTCAACGTATAAACCCCCTTTTGTGTAAACTTCAATTTCACAAACATATCGCTCAACGTCGTTCCCTCTTCCGTACTCCATCCGGTTCTCGGCAAAATCTCCCAATTACAGTGAATCTCTTTATTTCCTGCCGAATCACACCTTAAATAACGTCTCAAATCTAAAATGCTATCCACCCAATCATCACAACGATTCGGCAATTCCTCCAAACTAAAAGAAGGCACTCCCCGAACTATAAAAACAAATTCCCGATCCCCTTCGGTCTGATTACAAGTACCCTTAGGGTGTACTTTCACCCGGTAAGTACCATATTGATTAAAAGTAATCGTCGGCTGTGCAGCGTTCAAATCAGAAATATGCACTCCATTATCCGGACTAACCGACCAAGTATAATTCAATCCAACTCCTGTACTCGTGTTGACAAACGAAACACCCTTTCCTTGCAAAGACTGATAAATATTACCGGGTAATTGAACCACATCATCATTTAAAATCGGTTCTATCCGAATATTCAAGTGTGGATCATAAACTTCAACCGACTTTGAAAAAACCAGCTTTTCACCACAACCGGCTAACGAGATCAATCGAGCTTGCAATACATAAATTCCGGGAGTTTCCAATTTCAATGTCGGATAATGCGCATTCCATTCCGGTGATTCATTCGGGGTATGTACCGCTCCAAGCGGCTTAGATTGCAACGACCATTCAACTTTTCGCAACGCCTCTGCATTTCCGTTCCACCCATCATTCCAAGCATAATGCACCACCCGATCATCCAAGATCAGATCGCCCGGACAGATCGATTCCAACGGATCAATGACCATTGAAGGATCTTCTTTGACGACAATGGGATACGACTTCATATCGTGACTACACCCATCATACAAAACTACCTTCACATCCACCGTGTAACGCCCGGATTTCAAAAAACGAATACGAGGTTCCGGAGATAATGCATTCGTCCCCGCTATATATTCATAATCTGTTCTTTCCACCCCCGCTGTCACAGACCAAATATACTCAGGAACTCCTTCCAACACTTCTGTTTTATTTGTAAAACTTAGCTCTCCATTCACACAAAACTCAGATGCATCAGAAGTTATATTGACCGACATCTGCGGATTGACCACATGCAACACCTTAGAAGCAGTCAATTTATCTATCGGTCCGCAACCTCCGACCGGATAATCAAGCGTCACCCGGATTTCATAATCCCCATAAGTATCAAACTTTATCTTTGGATTCCCTGTATCCTTCCCGATGATTGTCACCTGACTTGCAGGAGCTCCATTCGACAACACTTCCCAGTGCATTTCCACCGTTTCGTTACCATTCTTCTTTAATTGCACCCAATTTCCGGGATAAAATTCATTTATCGGACACCAATAAACGGGCAAATCATTCAATATAATTTCCGGAGCTCTCCGAACAATCACATCAAAATATTTAGATTTAGTACTACATCCTCCCTTTGCTTGCGCCGATGCCGTAATACGATAGCTTCCATATTTAGGAATCGTCACCCTTGTCTTACCTTCCAACACCACCGGAAAAATATCCGAAGCATCCACCGACCAATCCGTCCGCTCAATTTCACCCTGTACACTTCCATTGATCGTCACCGTTTCGCCCTCACACATTTCTGTCCGATCCGCCAACAACAAGTCCATATTTATTGTCGGATCATATATATGCAATGCCTGTGAAGCCGTCAACTTATTACCGGTACACCCCGCAGTTGATAAATTCACTGTCAACATATAATCTCCCGGCTTCGTAAACCGAATCTGTGGAAATTCATCTTTCAAAGTTGACAATATAGGCTCCCAACCCTTAGACGGCTCTATCTTCCATTCCGGTTTCCGTTCATTATTAAACCACAGATAAGAAACGTATCGATCTAATTGAACGATACTATTCTGACAAATAGAGGGTAAAGCATCAAAACGCGTGATTTCTGGATTCTTGCTCACTTGAATCGTCGTATCCTTGAAATCAGACGAACAATTATTAAAAACCGTCTGTCTTACAATATATTTCCCATAGTGAAAACTGATCTTCGCATTTGCCTGATTAACAGGTGTAGTCATTGTAGCTCCTCCATTTATCCCTTTTCCTGTCACCTCCCATTTCCATTTCCGCTCATCTCCCACCGACTGATCAGTAAAAACCAAATGATCTAGCGGATCGCATCCTTGATCCAAGGGTACAGTGAAAGCTGCCTTCACCGTGTCTATGATCTGAATTTCAATATTTTTTCTGCTTTCCGCACAGGAAAAAGCATCACTTTTAATCTTCAAGCTCACCGGATAACTTCCTTTCCCATCATACACCACAATCGGACTTTTCTCATTTTCTTGTCCGATGCCAACACCTGCTTTCCCAAAATCCCACTCATAGTTTAGATCTTGTAAAGGTCTACAATCTTTTCCCATTCCTCCCTGAGAATTATCCATAAACTGCACCTCTTTTCCGATACAGCCCGGCTTTACAGAAACATCAAAATCAGCCGTCGGTGGTCGTATAATAATATGTCCCGGTGAAGCCATTGGATTTTCATAACCACATTCATTTTTGGCGGTCACTTGAATCGTGATGCCCTGCGGATAACCTAATTCACAATGCGTTTTTATGTACGTATGCGACACCTTCCCATTCGACATTTTTAATTGTTGCTGTGTATATACTTCCCGCTTTTCATCTCCAAAATCAAGGGTATAAACGGTAGCCTCCGAATTTTCTCCGTAATTGGTAATCGTAAGCTCTGCTTTTGTATTCACACAAGAGATTCCGGTCAACCCCTCTGCCAATCCAATAGCAGGTTTTGATAAATTAATCACCGAATAAATCTGTTCCGTTGTTGTCCCGACCTTCAAGACCGCCGTCACTTTCAACATAAAGACACCCCATCGCGTGTAAGTATGACTCGTACTCAACGCTTCATAAGAAACATTTTTCAATCCTTCACTACCATCTCCCCAATCCAATGAAAAGGAATTTTCTTGAAAAGCAGATAAATCCGAAGCATTCACCACCTTCAATTTAAATTCCTTGTTATCGCCTTCAATACAACGCTTAAAGCCCACTTCATTGGTCAGTTCCGGTTGTTGTGCCAAAATCGATTTGTCCGTAAATATCAGAATGATAAACAAAAATGCCAAAAATAGAAATAGCCGCAACATCTATATTATATTTATGTATCAATGGACAAACTTAACGTATTTTACCATCCGTTCAAATTATTTTTTTCAATAAATGAACGATTTGAGAAAAAACTTTTATACTGATTAATTTTCATTCCGAAATTTTGCGACTTCCAAAAAAAGGAATATCTTTGCAACGCTTTAGAAAAATTCCTTAGTAGCTCAGTTGGTTAGAGCGGCGGACTGTTAATCCGTAGGTCGTAGGTTCAAGTCCTACCTGAGGAGCCA
>JAVXFZ010000070.1:0-9051 GCA_036657595.1 Odoribacter sp.
ATAGCATTTGCTTCCCAACGATATACCCCTTTAGGTAAAGGTTTTCCATTAAATGTTCCGTTCCAACTTTCGGCAGGATGTCCATCCTGAAGTAGTGCGGAACTCCAAATACAAGTGCCCCAACCGTCATATATCTGTATTTTATAAGTAAGCAATCCGATACCTTTTGGTTGAAATAAAGCAACACCCGGGTTCTCTGTCTCACCGGCTTCCGGTGCAAATGCATTCGGAATAAATAGTCCTTTCACGGCAGCAATGCTGACGATTTGACTCATAGAGTCTGCACATCCATAGAGAGATTCCGTCAATAATTTTACCGTGTATTGCCCATTATTTTTGAAAGTATGTGTCAGCTGATGAAGCATCTTTATTTCAGAATCGTCTCCAAAATTCCAAAATACATCTAAATGGTTGTCGGCAAAGGGGTATGCATCCACCGTAGAATGGTCCGTAAACTCTACTGCGCCATTGGGTACATTAGGTAGTTTGCTGATGTCTATGCCTGCCGGTAATTTCAAATCGGTCGAAATAACGTTGACATCGGAAAAGGTAAAGTCAGCTTCCGGTAGCGGATAGACTATTATCCAACGGGTTAATGTATCGCTACATCCTGCTTTGTTATGAGCCTTTATTTCAAGAGAATATTTGCCCGGACTATCGTATTGATAGGTAAACGTGTCAATTGTGCGTTGCGCCCCATCTCCCAAATCCCATTCAATCTGATCGTGATTCTTTGAGCTGTTTTGAAAGAGCATCGACTCACCAAAACAAGCCGTTGTATCCATACTGATCGCTGTTTTTACCTGTTTCCCGGAGATCGCCCAGCGTCGATATTCGGCAGAACAGTTTGTTGAAATATTTGTGGCACGTAATGTCATCCGTACCGAATCGAATACACCTGTTAATTCCAAGTTTTCTGCCGGTTGCCGCTCTATTGAAAAGGGTTGTGGTTGGTGGTTGTAAAACCATTGAAATGTGGATAAGTCCGCTTGAGGAGTTTGATTGTTGAGAGCAATGGAGATGTTTCCATCGGACGTACAAAATAAACTGTCGGAAATAGTAAATTGCGGACGGGGTGTTGTCAATACTGTTATTATTTTAGAGGCGGTATCTATACAACCGGATTCCTCAGAAGTAAGGCGTAAAAATATGGGATATTGTCCCGGATCTTTAAAAGTCACATTAGGAACAGCTACTTCGGTGGAAGTGTCCCCATTTTTAAAATCCCAAAATATCTGTTCATTGCCATTCCCCACTCGGGTAAATTGAGCTACCGTATAAGGTGCACAACCGGAGAGAGTCGCCGTTGGCTGTATAGCAGCGAAAGGTGTTTGATGTACTGTGATATTTTGTTTTTTTGTCGTAATCGGACATCCATCGGGCACGGATTTAGCACTTAAATGAATATCGTAGAGGTGAGGATCTTGGTATATTTTTCTCACAGAATCAATATCATTCTCAATATGGGCATCTCCAAAATCCCAACGTAAATCGGTGAATTTATGTTTTAATTCGGGTAATGTCTTCATTTCTATGGACTGTCCGGTGCAATAGGGACCTTCCTCGATGGTGAAAGCGAGCGATAGATCTCCTAAAATATGAATATCTATGATCTTTGAGGTATCTGTATGACACTGATCTTTCATCACTAATTTCACCGGATAAGTACCGGGCTTATCAAAATGATGAATCATTATCGGATTACTATTTTCTTTGATATGATCCGATCCAATACACCACCACACTTGAGCATCCGGTCTGAATCCAAATGATTTATTTCTAAAAGTAATTTCATTTCCAAAACATTTTTCTATTTCTGTTGGTATAAATCCAATGTAGGTTGTATTGGGATAGATTCGAACCGAATCTTTATACAGAATAGAAGAACACTTATTTTCAGCAGTCAATTGAATGATGAACTTTTTGGTAACGGTGTCTGAGTTTATAAATGTATGGGAGATAGGATGTGCAAAAAAATCACTAAATGATTGATTTTGTGAACCATCTCCCCAGTTGAAAGTGTATCTTTCTGCCTCTCCCTTCGTCCGATTAGAAAATAATTGACTTCCTTCACAACCCCCATTTTCCGGAAGAATCTCAAATGTAGGATTTAATTTTGAGATCACTTTCACACTATCCTTGTAAATAGATTCACCTCCTTCGTTCGTCACTTTTAGTGAAATATAGTAGGTGGAATCGTGGTAAAGCGGTGTATATACGATGTTTTTAGGAATAGTATCTTCTTTAGAAGTCCCATTTCCTAAATTCCAAGTGTAGCTGACATTTTCTCCTTCGGATAAATTCTGAAAGGTGATTTCTCCTGTACATTTGTTAAACGTTTTGTTGAATTTTGCGGTAGGAGCAGTCACTATTTTCAATGTTTTATTTTTAGAGGCACTGCACCCATTACCATTTGTGACTGTTAAAGTAATCTCCGGAAACAAAACAGGTTCATTGATTAAATCATACCTGTGTTTATAAATTTCTCCTTCGTCAGAGATCATTGTTCCCTGTCCTTTCGCATCCCACTGACGGGTGATGGTTCCGGGAGTTAAATTTTCAAATATGATCTCTTTCCCACTTCCCACAATTGAATCCGGTGTACTCTTGAAATTTGTTGCAGGTAAGGCGTCTATCGTGATGTCCTGTGTTATGTGGCGTGGACAAATATTATTAAAAGTTGTTTCTAAATAAATATTATACCGTCCTGCAGCAGTAAAAGTTGTCCTTAATTGTCCCCACTCTCTTCCTTTTTCAATATGATCTATTTTCCAGATGGCTCTTTTTTCAGTTGTTGCCTCTAAGTTATTCGTAAAAGAGATTTCCTCTTGCATACAGAGAATATTCGGTACCGTGATCTCAGGTTGTTCCGATTTATCTATGGTCACTTTGACTGTTTTTGAAACAGGGAGACATCCATTTAACCCTTGCGCTGTAATGTTCAATCTATGTTCTCCTGAAATTTCTCCGGGCACATAGTAAGTATTTAATGTTTCCAAATCTTTCACAGTCCCGTCATTTGCATTTACGCTCCATAGTATATTTCCTTGGTTTGTTACGGATATAATATCCGGTGACAGTTTTAAGGTATCACCTTGACAAATTTCTTTGGTAAAAGTACCGCTAAAAATAGGTTCTTCTTGTACGGTGATGGTCATCGGAGAGAAAATTATTTCCGAGCAAGGTGATTGGGGTGTAATCTTTCCGATAATTGAAATCGTACCATTCACCACATCGTTAGGATTAAATGTATATTCGACAGAAGACTCTGTTGTTGTTGTAGCAAACAGACGTCCGTTTGCTGTCCACTGTATCTGATCGACTTGTCCGAGTAAAGTAAAAGGAATTATTAAATTTGAATGAGCGCAAATAGTGGCATCACTCAAAGTTAACACAGGCTTTTCAATCATTTTAAATTCTTTGGTGATAGGAGATGAAGGACAACCGTGTGGAGGTGTCATTATTAATGAGATCGTTCCTGTTCCGGGAGTGGTAGAAGTAAAAAACGGATGTGTCAAATCAGTTTGATCAATGGTTCCACCGGTAGCAGACCAAGTGTAGTTTTTACACGTCGGATCAGTCGTTATCTGAGTGATGGTAAATGAACTTCCCGCACAAATTCCCGATTCTGATGGTACCGTAAACCCCCCGTTCATTGTTTTTAAACGAGTTAGGAAAAGTGTATCTGCCTTATTTTCCCATTTTTTGCAGGTACCAAAATTTGTTGATACAATTAATTCTGCCTGATCGACACCTTCGTTCAAAGTGAAATTAGGAAAACTTCCGGTCAAACCCTTGCTTTTAGTGGTTATCAGGTTCTCTTTCGTATAGTTGCCTGTACTAAAGTTTCCATTCACCCAATCTCGTTGGTAAGTATATGGTGTGATATTCACACAAAGCGTATCATATTTCAATGAATTTCCGGCTCCATCTGTTAAATCTATTGTAGGTTCGCCGTAAGTATGAACCTGTCCTGTATTGTTTTTTGTATAGGAAGCGGGTTGATTAGTATATAAAGTAAAATTCTTTTTTACAGTTAAAACGAACTGTGTTACGTTATCTGTTTCAATTGATTGATATTGAGAATTATTGTCTACAAAATAGCCTTTACCATTAGAACTCCAAGTTAATGTCGTGAATCTGTCTTTTGCTATGATTTGGTAGCCGGTATCTACTACAACACTACCGCCAGCGCACAAATCAAAATTACTGACAGTCACGATGGGTGGCATCACTCCAACTAAGGTGACATCCTTTGTTTTGTCTTGACAACCTTTGTCTCCGGTATAGATCACCTTCAAGTGGGTTAGATAATTAGAATCTGTCGGAGGTGTTCCAATATTTAATTTTGTCGGATCATTTGGATATAGTCCGCTACCTTCACCATCTCCTCTAATCCATTCCCAGTTTATTTGGCTGCTATATGCTTCTGTTTTATTTGTAATTCCTTTTTTAAATACTGCAATATCATCGAAATCTATCCAGCGATCATTCTCTGTCTCAGCTTTCATATATAAAGTATCCGGATATATATCTTCCGGTGCTCTGTTTACTTTTAAAAAGACGGTATCTAACAGACTTTTCCCGCTACTTGATACATCATAAAGATTCCAAGCTTCTATCTGAATTTTAATTGTATCTGCTTTCCAGGCATCAGACGAAGGTATATATTTTGCATCACAACCGGAATTGGGGTTCACTGATCCTAAATTAAGATTCTCCTTGTTTGACAATATTGTCCATTTGAGGTTTTGTGTGTTAATAAATTCTCCGTAAGTTTTCCCTGTTATTCCCCATAAAGTATAGCCCTGATCAATGCTACAAATGGTATCTGAATGTGCCCATAATTTCTCTTTTGGTAAATAGACGGTCAATGTATCCTGCAGAATTTTTCCACAGGGGGTTGAACCTGATAGTTCAAATTGTAGTGAATCTTGTTTTTTATCATCAGCACTCAACGAATAAACAGTTTTCAAATGATGCAGATCAGCCATTGATCCCGTGCCTTTTAGAGCTTTCCACGTGATTTGTTGATTTTCTATGTCTGCTGTATCTATTTGAACAGCACTTCCTGTTTGTCCAAAGTTATACTCATTTAAGTTTGTGTTGGCAAGTGTATCTTTCCCGATGATGGATACCACCGGTTTCCAAACTTTCACCTCCATTGTATCTCTTTGCACGCATCCTCCGAATCCGGTTGTCACACGATTGTTATGGATTTCATAGATCATTTGAACCTTATCTTGGCTTTGATGGTTTAATATTAAGTTTTTCTTAATTTTTCCAGAAGCGATTGTGTCGTATAAAACATTGTCATCAAGAATTTTATCTTGGTAAACTTTTAGGTATATTCCAAGGGCTCCTACATTTGTATTAATAGTTGTTGTATTCAAAAAATCCGGATAATGAATCGTTGTGTCCGCACATACCGTTTTATTTTTCTCCAATAGATGTAATTCCGGTATCGTTTGAGGTTCCAATTTGATCGTGTCTTTTACATAACATCCTTTTGAATAGGCTGTCTTGATATATAACGTATCTATTTTTGCTGCATCTAATGGGAATGTTTGTTTATAGTCAGCCAATGGATACACCACAGCCGGATTACTATTCCATTTCCATTCTACAAATTTGAATTGAGGAGGGGTATGTTGAAATAAATCCTTTGTATCCAAGACGGGATAATCTGCACAATGACGAATTGTATCGGTATAAGAAATCATCTCCGGTATAGCCAATATAACCACTGAGTCTTTTATCTCTTGTTTGCATTCTAAGTTATTTGCATTCTTTATGATGAATGTTTCATATACTTTTTCTTGCATTGTACTAAATCTGACTTCACCTATTTTAGGGATTGAATTTTCCGATTCTGTAGATGCTAACCAAGCAGATTCTCCAGCTTCTATTGGAGAATTATTGATAGCTGTCCTTACCGTCCATTTACCAATTATTTTATAATGCTCAGGTAAAATACCGTCCCAATGGTATTTGTAATTTATTCCCAAACACAATGAATCATTTTGGGGGATGAAATTCCTCCATAACGTGACATTGGGAGTTTGATTGGTGTATAATGTTGCTTCTTCGGGATTACTCCAACCACAAAAATTATGTGCCTTTAAGATCATATAGTTCTTTCGCTCTCCAATAGAATCAAATGTATAAATTTGTTCTGTTCCATAAGTCCGGTATAAGGTATCTAAGTTTGTTCCTTTCTGAAAGCACCATTGTATGGAGTCAATGTCCATATTATTGCTATCAATTCGAATGTCCGGCAGACTATATTTAAAAGTGTCGCAATGATAAAAAGGAATATTTTTAGCCGTTCCTAAGTTCTTCCATAGTGTATCAACAGGTAATTTGGGTATATCTCCAATTGTCACGGTGTATGTATAATTCGTAAAAGGCTCACAGTGTCTTGTCCGTTTTATATTAATTGTGTATGTTCCGGCTTCGTATAATTGTATCTTCAAAGAAGCAGAATCACATCCAATCATATCTCCCACTTGCACGCCTTGTTCAATCAGACCATTTTTATAAAATAAGATTTCTGGATCGGATTTTAATTTGACACTATCTTTATCCGGTATACCATTTAATGTTCTGTTAATGTAGAAAGTGTATTCTGGCGCAGGATCCCAATCAAAGCGTTTTCCTAAATCTACAAAAGCAATCGGAACCCCTGAATTAGAAATGCCACAAATGGTATCTTCACTCTTACAACGAATCTCAGCACCGCTTTGGAAAACGACAAAATGTCGCTTTTCATCCTTCCTTTTAATCGAATCTGTATTTAATGAATCAAGTCCACATTCATTAAAAGCGACTATTTTAATCTTATAAAAACCGGGGTATTTAAATATCATACGGGATGTGTCTACCATTGCGGTGTCTTGTGTTACATCTTTCCAATTTACTTCTGCGATAGAATCTTTTCTGAAGTAATCGACATCAAAGTTGTAACGGCTTCTATATACAGGTAATCCATCCGCATACATATATTTTAGGTTTGTCAAAGAATCGTAGCGAATTTCGACTAAGTTTTCTCCTGAACAGACCTCTATTTTTTTAAAAGCATCAATGCTCTCATCTTTGTTTAAGGAATCTCTGAAATTAAAAATTTCTCTTAAATTAGGTGTCTTGTAAACTTGCACGCTTTTCCAATCCGTTGTATTTACTTTTTTATAAATGGATAAAGGATCATCTTGATAAGTCATATTAAAACGAATATCAGCACCTAATATTCCTGTTGGACCATTAAAGATAACCATAGCGGAATCTCTTAGAAATAATGGATCTTGTTCTATTTTCCAACAATCTTTTCCGGGGAAATCACTTCCCTTGCGGACAGTGACAGAATATTTAGTTCCCGGAGGATTTCCTAAATGGTTGTTCATAGAAACATAAAAGGTATCTACCCCACTTTCTAAGCAGCCGTTAATTCCTCTGATTGAAATATTTCCAGTTAGATCTTGGTTAAAGATAACTCGGCATACATTTTTATCACCCAAAGCTTCCAGATCATTTTCTTTTGAATTATCCTTATAATACTTAATGATAAGATAATGTTTTCCTGTAGGATATTTATGCGATAATGAATAGGTAGTATTTTCGTCATAAGATAAAAAATTGCTTGTAATGCGACTTCCGTGATCATCCTTTGTACCCCAAAACACCCTGATGAATCTATATTCTGATAGAGAATCAGCACGAATTGGAATATTTAACGAAAAATTAAAAGTATCCCGTTCTGCCGGAGAATATTGATAATTAATTACCCATAGAGTGTCGTTATCAACGACATTCACATCATTTCCATAGCAAAAATGCGATAAACATATAAATACGATAAATCATACATACACTTTCATTCCATCCATCTTTTATAATGTACACACATATACTTTAATTTACAAAATATGGTAAAAATAGCTATATTTGTTCAAAACCTGTTAATAAGTCGTCTTTTTTTTTTATCATTGCATAGAATTTCAAGTGACATAAGTCCTTTTACTTATTTGTTGTTCCACTAAAACGCTTTAAATAAGGTATTTAAAACTTTAAAATGTTGCTATAATTTTTTGATAATACTGAATATGCACATCCATTTTAAAAATAGAGTTTTATTCTATTTTTTATTATTAATATGTTCCCGAACTGCTTTAGCGCAGGACCATTCTTTTTCTCAATTTTGGGAGAACAGAACTTATTATAATCCAGCTTTTGTTGGATTAAATGTGGGGGAATTAAATGGATTGCTCACCTATAAAAAATTATGGCCTAAATTTCCGGGAAATTTTTCGACAATCCACTTTTCAGCAGATATGAAAACCTATAATAGTTATGGTTTTGGTTTATATATTCTTTCTTCGGATGAGGGAAGTGGTTTTATTAAATCAAATACAGTGGGAATCTCTTATTCTTGGCGGGGATATTTTAATAAAGAGAAAAATATTTATTTTCAATTGGGCGTAGAAGGTAGCTATAATGATGAACGACTTGATTTTAATAAATATATTTATTCTGGGAATTTGCACGAAATCTACGGAAATATCATTCCCACCACTCAATCATTAGGTGAGAATATTAATGAAAAACAGCATTATTGGGATTTTAGTGCCGGATGTATGGTTTACATTCCTTGGGAACGACATTATCGGGAGTTTATGCATAATTTCATCGGATTTTCGATTCATCATTTAACCCGTCCTAAAGATAATTTTATTGAAGACGATGCACGTATCCCTATGAAAATAAGTTTGCAATGGAATAGTTTTATTCGCACAGATTTATATAGTTTAGATCGGAAAAGCAGTCTTTATATCTGTCCCGGATTATTGTTTGAAAATCAAGGTGATCAATTAATGTCCTCTTCTTCTTTTAATAATGTGGTTGTAGGGGCAGATTTAACAACCGACCCTCTGTTTGGAGGAATTTGGTATAGCTCTCAATTATTGAATAGCTCTCAAGAAAATTATAAAGCTGTTATTTTTAAACTGGGTATAAAATTAAATTCATCAAATAAAAGGCTGGAATACCGATTGGCAT
>JAVXFZ010000070.1:9151-11583 GCA_036657595.1 Odoribacter sp.
AAACTGGGTATAAAATTAAATTCATCAAATAAAAGGCTGGAATACCGATTGGCATATTCCTATGATATGTCGCTCGGAAATATAGTAAAATCAACAGAAGGTTCCCATGAAATTAGTCTCAACATCGTCTACCGATTCAATGCCAAATATAAATACAACATATTTTCTTTCTAATGCAATAAGAAAGGATAGTCTTTATTTATTTGATCAACCGGAAATTGATACCTTTGAAATATGCGCTCCGGTTAGTCATCTTTTCCCTTATGTACCATTGAAAAGCAATAGTAATATATTTGAAAATCTGGGATTTACTATTTTCTTTTTCATCATCTTTGCATTCGTCAGGTTAAGGGGCAAAGATTTATTTAATAATCTGCTAAGTATTTTGATAAAAAGAAAAAAAGTGGAAGTCCTTTTGACTGAAGGGATCTCTTCTAATCTTATTTGTTATCTTCTTTCTTTATGCCTGTCATTTTCAGTGATCTCTGCGTGTATTGTTTTTGTTGGTTATCAAAGTTTCTTCAATATTTATAGTCTTTACATTTTTTCTGGTTTGCTTTTATATCATTTTGTTGGATTAATCATTGTGCGCTTATTGGGATGGGCTTTTAAGGCTCGGAATACAGCAGACGAGGTGATCGTTAATTTATGGACTTTTCATATTTTAATGGGATTACTGATAGCTCCTTTTGTTTTTTCTATCTTTTTTGTCCGAGAATTTGCGGTAATACCTTTGCTTAAGATAGTTATATTTGGTTCTGTTTTATTGATACTTGTTAAATTCATTCGGTGGGTTGAAATATTATTTGCTCACAGGGTTTCAATTTTGTATATGATTTTGTACCTTTGTGTCCTTGAAATTATACCACTTCTTATCGTATACAAAGTTGTGGCATAAAAATGGGTATTCATTTAAAACTTTATTGCTTTGAAGATAAAAAAGATACTCGTATCGCAACCTCAACCGGTGACAGAAAAATCTCCTTATTCTGAACTGGCAGAGAAATATGGTTTGAAATTGGAATTTCGCCCATTTATCAAGGTTGAAGGAGTCACGGCAAAAGAATTTCGTCAGGAGCGTATTAATATATTAGATCACACCGGCATTATTTTTACCAGTCGGACTGCTATTGATCATTTTTTTAGAATATGCGGAGAAATGCGTATAACAGTTCCCGATACAATGAAATATTTTTGTATTTCGGAAGCAACAGCATTCTACTTGCAGAAATATATTGTCTACCGCAAAAGAAAAATCTTTTATGGCGAAAAGAAAGTAGACGATATGACCAAAATACTCTTGAAGCATAAAGGTGAAAACTTCTTAGTACCTTTATCGGATATTCATAAGGAAAATATTCCCGGTCTGTTAGATCAATTGAATCTGAAATACACGAAAGCAATCCTTTACAAAACGGTAGCCAGTGATTTAAGTGATATTAAAGACCTGAAAGAATATGATATTGTTGCTTTCTATACACCTTCTGGAATTAAATCTTTGTTTCAGAATTATCCGGATTTTGTTCAGGACACGACAGTCATAGCAGCTTTTGGTCCTGCCACTGCGATTGCTGTTGAAGAAGCGGGATTAAGATTAGATATAAAAGCACCAACACCTCAATGTCCTTCAATGACAATGGCATTGGAGGAATTTATCAAGCACTACAATAAAGAAAGCAAGATTAAATAATTTGGAAAAATGCAGATTTGATGATTCGTTTTAAATCTGTTTTTTTTTAATATCTAACAAACGTATGTATTCACTTAGTAAATCAGAACGTTTATGCAGTAAGACACTTATAGAAGAACTGCTAACTTCAGAACTTAGCTTTGTGAAATACCCATTTCGGATTGTTTTGAAAGATTCTTCTTGTCTTGGAGAATATCCTGCTCGAATGGCTATCAGTGTTAGTAAAAAAAGATTTAAACGTGCTGTAAAACGCAATCGAGTGAAGCGACTTACTCGGGAAGCATATCGGTTAAATAAACTGGAATTTTATAAAAATATCGCTCCGGGGCATACAATTGACATTCTGTTCATCTACCTCGACTATAATCTCCCACTCTATTTAAAGACTGAAAAGGCAATGAAAAGTGCTTTGCAGAAAATATCGACTTATTTCCCCTCTGTTTCTTGAATTTGTTTTTATTCAAAAAAACTGATCCCTCAATCATTTTATGATGTCTTCTCTTAAACACTTTTTCAATTTCCTTCTGATTTTACCCATCAGATTCTATCAATACGCCATATCTCCATTGAAATCGCCTACCTGTCGATATGTTCCTACTTGTTCTCAGTATGCGATTGAAGCTATTTGTAAATATGGACCTTTTAAAGGGCTTTGGTTAGCTATCAAACGTCTGCTTCGTTGTCATCCTTGGGGAGGGAGTGGATATGATCCTGTCCCTTAAAAAATAAAATTACCTTTATA
>JAVXFZ010000070.1:11683-14006 GCA_036657595.1 Odoribacter sp.
AATTTTCAATTATATATTGTATTTTCGTTAATCAATAAGTAAATAGCAAGCTAACCAGTAATCTGAAATATTAAATGAAAACAAAAAAAATTCTGTTTGTAGCCATCATTCTTATCGCGATCGTTTGTGGACTAACTGCCTTAAAAACAGATGATAAAAGTTTCGAGATCAGTAAACATTTGAATATATATGCAACCTTATTCCGTGACGTAAATATGTTTTATGTTGATGAAATAAATCCGGGTGATCTCATTACAAATAGTATGAAAGCTATGTTGAAATCCCTTGATCCATATACTGTGTATTATCCGGAATCAGAAATGGAAGATGTCAAATTAATGACCACAGGTGAATATGCCGGTATAGGTTCAGTTATTAGCAAAAAAGGGGAATTGGTTGTTATTAGGGAACCTTATAAAAATTCACCGGCAAATAAGGCGGGACTTCTTCCCGGCGATGTTATTCTTTCTATTGACGGTAATTCTGTAAAAGGTAAAAATACGGAAGATGTCAGTGCTATGCTGAAAGGTCAGCCGGGAAAAGAAATCATTATCAAAGTACAACGCGAATTTGAATCGAAACCACTGGAAAAAAGGGCAATTCGTGAAAAGATACAAATACCAAGTATCCCTTATTATGGTATGGTTAATGATTCCATCGGATATATTTACTTGACCAGTTTTACCGATAAATCGGCATCAGACGTGCGCGCTGCTATTATTGCCTTGAAAAATAAAGGAGCTAATTCAATGATATTGGATCTTCGCGGTAATTCGGGCGGTTTATTGGATCAGGCTGTTGAGATAGTAAATTTCTTTGTACCTAAAAACTCCAAAGTAGTGAATACTAAAGGAAAAGTAAAACAATGGGACAAAGAATATGTAGCAGAAAATAATCCTATTGTACCGAATATGCCATTAGCTGTGCTAATTGATCGAGGTTCAGCCTCTGCATCAGAAATTGTATCGGGAGCATTGCAAGATCTTGATAGAGCTGTTTTAATTGGGGAGCGTTCTTTTGGCAAGGGATTGGTGCAAACGGTTCGCGATTTAGCTTATAATACAAAACTCAAGGTTACTACTGCTAAATATTATATTCCCAGCGGAAGATGTATCCAAGCACTGGATTATTCTCACAGAAATCCGGATGGAAGTGTCGGGAAAGTTCCTGATTCATTGATTACAGAGTATAAAACTAAATCTGGACGGAAAGTTTACGATGGTGGAGGTATTACTCCTGATTTGAAAATTGAGCCGGAAGAATTTGCAAGGATCACACAAGAACTTGTTTTGCAAGATATAACATTCGATTTTGTAAATAATTATGCTCTTCGTCATCCGGTAATTGCTCCCATAAATAATTTCAAAATATCAGATGAAATTTATCAGGAATTCAAAGAATATTTGAAAAATAAAAAGTTTAGCTATGAAACCGAATCCCAGCAGTTACTTGAAAAATTAATTGAAACGGCAAAAGAAGAAAAGTATTACGATGAATCTAAAATTGAGATAGAAAAATTACAAAAAGATTTTGCTCATTCTATTGATCGGGATATGGACTTGTTTAAAAATGAAATTACTTCATTCTTAGCGGAGCAGTTTATTCAGCGTTATTATTTTATAGAAGGTATTATTGAATATAAAGTAAAGCACGATAAAGAGATAGATAAAGCTATTGAAATATTGGTCAATAAAAATGAATATAAAAAGATTTTACAATAAAATAAATGAAGATTTTACTTTTTCTTTGTTTGCTGGCAATGTCAGTGTATAGCTATGGGGCGAAAAAATATAAGTTAGTTGAAATTTAAACCAATATGGGGATGATCAAGGTGAAGTTATATGAAAATACACCTTTACATAGTGAGAATTTTTTGAAATTGGTGAAAGAAAAGCATTACGACAGCTTATTGTTTCATCGTGTTGTCAAAGATTTTATGATACAAGGGGGAGCATCGGATTCCCGACGTGCGACAAAAGGAGCGATGGTGGGTGTGAGTGATTTAGGTTATACGATAGAGGCAGAAATTCGTCAGGAGCATCATCATATAAAAGGAGCTTTGGCTGCGGCTCGTCAGGGAGATGATGTGAATCCGGAGAAAAAATCTTCAGGAGAGCAGTTTTATATTGTACAGGGGAAAATTTATCAGGATGAGGAATTGGAGCAAATAGAACAAAGAAAATTGTTTATGGCAAAAAATTAAAATGCAGATAATCTAACGAAATTCAACTATCTTTGCCATATAAAGCAATATAAGACATGAAGGCTACAATTACCAAAATAGACGGGCGGACAACCGTCGTCATCAATGGACGGTTAGATA
>JAVXFZ010000071.1:0-13119 GCA_036657595.1 Odoribacter sp.
CCGCTACTAAAAAAGAACAGTTTCAAAAATCATTTTGAAACTGTTCTTTTTTATATCATCTCCTCTAATTATATCTTATCATTCTGCACATCCCTCAATCTATTCTCCAAACCTCTAAATATTTTTGCAAACTTATTCTTATTATAAGTCGGCTGTTTTTCAGGATTTCCTTGTAATATTTTTTGTTTTTCTATGGCTCTTTCAAGATGCGCCACCGCATCTTTCTTATGCTTCAATCGAATGAGAAGACTTGCCGCATTTAATGGAGCTTCCGCATTATACGGATTCAGATTACAAGCATAATTCACCCACGCAGCGCAACGTTCACGCGTTGCCTTATCTGAAGGCATCATCCGCCAATAATAATCAGTAAAATCTATAATACTGGAAGCTATCAACACTTGTCCTTTTCCTAATTCAGCATCAAAGAAAAAAACAAGTTCCGGACTTTGCTTAATCATATTTTCCGCAAGTTTACGTCTGTTTACCAAAGTATCTAAGGGATTCTGGTCCATCAATTTTTCCATATAAACTTCCAATGATTTCTGAAAGCTTGTGTCATCAATTCCACTCGTACGCCAATAACGTAAATTTAAAAAATCTTCAGAAGTAAAAAATGCTCCACGTCCCCAACACATATTAATATCCGGATCTGATGTACGAGGAAGCTCATTAAACTTTCTTTTTAATCCTAACAACTCCTCAAACCATTTTTTATCGCTATTTTCAATACTAAGATCAAAATATTTAGCTAACATTCTTTGCAAACCAAAAGTGAAAAAGAAATCAAACTCTTCTTCCTGTGCCCCCAATTTCACACGTCCCTCCACCATTCGTTTCATTAAATCATAATCATATTGGGTAATATCATTTTCCATCATTTTCCCAATTGTCACCGTATAGAGTTTCTCATCAGGCAACGACTTCAAATATTTATTCAACACTTCTCCTTGCTTGTCTTCTGATGCCAATTCATAATAAGCCCACAAAAAATCTGAATCTCCACCACCAGACTTATAAACCTCTTGCATTTTATTCCATCCGCCAAACTTCGCGCAAGTCGTTACCTTATTGGCTTCTTCTATAAATCCCTTTACATCCGTAGCTCCCAGAAACTGATATACCAATTCCCCCTCCCCATTCAAATAAAGAAACGTCGGATAATTTTTAACCTGATACTTTTTCACAATATCGGGTCCCTCTCCTTTTTCTCCATCTATCTGATAATTTATAAAATGCTGGTTATAATAGTTTCCCACTTTCTCTTGTGGAAAAACAGTCTTAGCCACCATTTTACACGGTCCGCACCAAGAAGTGTACACATCAACAAACACCAATTTATTTTCTTGTTTAGCCTTTGCCAACACCTCTTTCCAAGTTCCTTTTTCAAATACAATACCTTGCGAAAATGCCGAACTTCCGACAAGTAATAATAAACATAAAATAACAAAACTATTTTTCATAACATATTATTTAGATTTTATAATTTAACTTGATGAATTTCTTTTTCAGGAGGCATACACATCTCCAAATCACAACATTGATATTCCACCTCACATTGTATCTTCCGATCGCTTACTTTAGCATCCTTTATTTTTACCTTCTGCACAAACACCACATTTCCCTGATAAATACTGACACCCTCCTCTCCCGCATATTTCTCACATACAGGCAACTGCCATTCTCCTATTTTTTCAACACCTTCCGGCAATGTCAATGCAATTTTTGTCATAATAAACGGACAATCTTTTCCTCCGGAAGCATAAATGTGATACCCTTTTTCTATCTTGATGGTCACACTGATATTTCGTTCCGCTCCTTCTCCCGTTTGTTCCATACTCACCACTACCGGTCGTGTTTTCTCTTCCTCATACAAATATGAATAGTCTTTACATTCAGATCCGTCACCCATAAATTTATAGTCTCCAAGTTCAGAAAAGAACAATTTATCTCTATAAGTATCCAGCCATTTCCTCCATTCAACCGCAGTATTAAAACGTTGATTGGTATAACGATTCAATATCCGGGCTGCCTTTTCCGGTTCTCTATTCGTTTCCAGCATATTGACACACTCTTCCAACAAACGCACACTCCGATTAGAAATACCCAAACTTTTCACTTCTTCATCCACAATAAATTCTCCCTTTACCTCGTGTCCGCTATAAAAATATTCCATATTTTCAACCAAATACTTTCGAGTAGCTTCAATATCCATATTAAAATCAAAGATCAATCCAAATGATGAATTCTTTTCCACATATTTAATATGGCTCCAAGGAGTTTTAGGCTCTCTATCCAAGTAATCCTGTTCCTCTTTTCTCAACGGTCTATCTTTGATCTGTTGAATCTCTTTTTGCTTTTTTTCCAACCATTGATTATAGGTATTCACCCCCTTCAAATAGGTCTGATAGCCTTCCGGTGTCAATACAGTCAAGAAATCCTGAATCTTCGTACGCAACGTAGGATAATTAAATTTCCGTACAACCGGTTTTTTACCTGAGAAATGACTGATATAACAAACAGCATTGGCAAACACCGTTTGCGCTTCTTTTGTCATCCGATCAGGAGCAGCAGCAAATCCC
This sequence comes from Odoribacter sp., assembly GCA_036657595.1. Taxonomy (GTDB): domain Bacteria; phylum Bacteroidota; class Bacteroidia; order Bacteroidales; family Marinifilaceae; genus Odoribacter. Next base: position 2,583 of record JAVXFZ010000071.1, read on the forward strand.
CACAGCATAAAATTCCCGTGTCGTCCGATTGCCATATTCTCATACGACTTCATACAATGTCCCCCGGAAATAATTTCCGCATCTCCCCCTTCTTCTACCCCATACCATCCCGACACCATTCCTATTCGCGAACTGTCACGATCCACCCGCCACATTGGTATATCCCTCGGCAACACCCAATCTTGACTATAAAGATAAAAATCATCAGGAGTCGGCCGATTTTCAAACGTAATCTTCACATCAAAAGGCTGGTGAAAAATCGGATGTTCAGTGCGTACATTCAATGCGTGATAAAACAGACAAAGACAATACCAATCCAATTTCAATCCCAATTGATGACCTATTTCGTCTGACATATGCGAAACGAAAATAGCCGGTCGGTCAAAATCATCCGACAAAAACTTTCCCCGTTGAATCTTTGTTGCGAATCCAAAAACCGAATCCCTTTCCACCACAGGTCGAACAATTGGCTTTGGCAAAGCATCAAATATAGTCACATCATACTCATCAGAAAGCTTTTCCGAATAATCTCTACCATCAATCGTCTTTACCGTTGTAAAATACTCTTTCAACATCGTTTCAAACGCCGCCATTCTTCCCTTATAATCGGCAAAGTTAGCTGCTTCCAATTGGGTTGTATAATAATCCGGCAAAGGCAAATCCGGTCGATTACCGACATACAGTACTTTTAAATTCTGTTTCCGAACAACCGGAGTTGCCTCTGTCGTTACAATACTCCCAACACCTATAATTAATAAGAAAAATATATATTTATACATCATATTATTTTTTACCTACAAAAGCGAAATCTGATTTCCAAGCTGCCCGTTCCGGACAATTTTCCAATATCCAACGCATCCGTTCACATTGACTTTTAGAAACAGAATTATGCGTTCCCCGTGGGTCATCCATTATATTCTCTGCCCTGAAATAACAATTCTCAACTCGCTTATACCAAGCTTGATTAAAATTAATTGCCAATGGATCAGGAAAATAATCCCACGTATCATCACAATAATCTGTAACAGGTTCCTCCGCATAACTACACGTAGGCAGTAATCCCAAATAACGACCGACATAATACCCCAATTCATTATTAGCAGGTGCACCTTCCGTTGTAAAGGAACGATCCATTTCATCCACTTCCTGCAATTTATAAATGATTCCCGATTCATTCAATTGGAATACATTATCGGATGGTTCCTCCATCCAATCAATACCTTCCGGTCTATTTTCTGCAGAAGTGCCGGCATAGACATAATGAGGCATACAATTTTCACTAATAGTATTAGCAAAATCTTCCACCTCTTTTTTCCGATCAGAAATCAACCAAATATTCATAAATGAATTAACCGGCCATATCATATTGTTTCCTTCCAGAAGATCAGCATAACCATTCGCGATATCAATCTCACGTACTGTCAAACGATCTATTCCCGGCTCCGTCAATTTCTTTCCATATTGATTATACTTCGCAAATTCAAGGCGAATATGCGTATTCACTCCCACCGGATTGACAGAAGCAGCTCCGCTAAGCATATTATTCAATTTTGTCAACAACAATGCAACACGATCCTGTTCATAAGCTCCGCCGAACTTCTCCACATCCTCCGTCGTCTGTATGATATGAAAAATAACCGGAATCTTTATTTCAGAAGTATATTTACTATCCAAGGGTGCGATAATCTGGAAAGACACCGGTTCTGAAACGAGATCCGTCCCTTTCATCTTCACCTGAATGGTCAATGTTTTTCCTATCAAGGAAGCATCCGAGGTAGAAAAATAACGTGTTATAGCCATCCCTGAGGTGGAAGTATATTCCAACCACTCCTCCTTCACCCGATAATCAGGAATCTGATTCTTTTCTTTCGTATAGAGCACCGGGCGTAGATCCAACTGCGCACTTCCGTCAGCCACCAACATCCGATGATTCGGCGTTAAAACAATACTATCAATCGTACTGACGTCCACCACATTATTATCGTGATAGGTATAATCGTCCGGACTACATCCCATTGCCAGTTGTACTCCCACGACGAGGCTCGCAAATTTTAATATATTCTTATTCATAAGGCAATTCTTTAAATTATAATATTACTTTATCCCAGCCCGGCGTTTGCTCCATATTCTTATTCAACTTTATTTCCTTACTCGGAATAGGGAAACAATAACGGAAATCGTCCGGCTGCAACACAAATGCCTCACCACTGATTGTCCTTTCTACTTTTATCCCCAAGCGTTTCATATCCAACCAACGAAAATCGTTTTCCATATAAAATTCACGAGTCCGCTCATCCAATATTTCTTGCAACAATGCGTCTGCATCGGTCGGAATGTTAACAGCATCCGTGTATCTCGACCGTTCAAATTCTTCCAACACACCTCTTGCATCTCCTGCTTTCCCTTGACGCACCAAAGCCTCTGCCTTAATCAGGTACATTTCAGCCAATCGGAACAAAATAATGCAACCACCCGAACTTTCACCCATTAAATTATATTTATCACTCTTTGTGCCGGTTTCATTAAAATAAATCGTTTTCCGAACATCTCCCGTTCTAAATTTATTGTAATAGAAAGGATTAACTAAACCATCCACCATACCCCCAGTACCACTATAATAAGCCTGTGCAAAATTAGCTAACTGCCTATTGTCTCCATCCATAATCCTAAAATAAAATTCATCGTGCTGCATATCTGTGGACGATGTAATTCCCTTACAATCAAACATACTCTTCAACACATCTGGCGTTTTAGCCAATAAACGTCCCTGCATCGCCTCTGTCGCACATCTTTCAGCATTTCCCCAATCGGTTGCTTCCGCTCCGCCCGACATTGCTTTCCAAGTATAAACGCTTGCCATCATCGCATTGACAAAATCATACCTCCAAGCACAATTCCATTCATTTGAAGAAGTGACTTCCAACAATGCCAACGCTTCTTGACAATCAGCCAAAATCTGTTTGAACACCTCTGCTTGTGTTTTACGTTCAGGCATTGCATTGCCAATATCTTCATCCGGTGTCAGGAAAACCGGGATTCCATATTTATTATTTTTATAGGGAGCATAATATTGCAGCAATTTAAAATAAGAAAAAGCCCGCCACACCAAAGCTTCACCTTTCACATAATTCCTCAAATTCTCATTGCTTCCCTCTGCTTTGGTTATACCGGAAATGATGATGTTGATCGGTCCTAAAAACTCATAATATCCATTCCACGTATAGGGGTCCGTATTCAACCAAGTCAGTAAATTCTTCCCCATCATTGTGTATTCGCTCTTATTTTTATCAAAAATATAGCTTAATTTCAAATCTAAATTAGTTTCACCGGTATAAATACCCAAATTAGATGTCACATCAAAATAGGGAAATGTAAAACTCCCCAACCCAAATATGATTTCCTGAGAGCGATTGGGCGTTTTCAAAAAACGCATATAACTACCCATCATATCCCGATAATCTTCAATGCTACTCACCACTTTTTTATCCCGTGGTGTCAATTCCAAAAAATTGTCACAAGACGAGCAGATCAGCAAACAGATCAAGCCTCCTATTATTATATTTATTCTTTTCATAATTTTCGGTTTTAAATTTTATTCTTTTAGAATCCGACCGTCAGTTTCAGATTAAACTCTCTGGAAACAGGATAAGTAAACGCCCCTCCCGAGCCGACATCCAATCCTCTATATTTCGTGAAAGTCAGTAAATTCCGAGCATTAAATCCCAATGACAAATTCGACATTCTCAAACGTTCCACCAAATGAGTCGGAAAACGATAATTCAAAGACAAATTGGTCATTCTCAGATAATCACCTTTTGAATATTTATCAGAAACACACATTGAAGCCCAATAATCGTTTCCGCCTGCTACAAAACGAGCGACATCCGTCACGTCTCCGGGTGCTTTCCAATAATTCAAATATCTTGTCTCACGATTTGTTGCAGAAACATTCAAATCTTTTGAATACCCCACAGCAGCTTGACTTTCATTTGTATTGTTCGGAGCATTTTGCAAATCATTAAAATTCGGAATCAAATGCCCTGTTTTAAATGTCCACGAAGTAGAAAATTCTAAACCTTTATACCGAATATAGGTATTAAAACCACCCACGTATTTGGGGTTTGAGCGTCCTAAATATTGCATAGAAGGCGATACAAAATCAGGTGGCATACCATCATCCCTTACAAAATCGACATAATCAGGGACAGAATTAAAGGAGGTGATCATTTGGCTGTATTTTGCTTTTTCGGTAGCGCTATATGAATCCCAGCCATCTAAAAATTGAGCGTAAGCTCTTTTACCTTCCTCTGTCAGGTAATACCGTGGATTGCCCGATTGTGGATTCACTCCGGCAAATTCCCAGCCATAAATACTGCCGGTTTCCTTGCCGATAATATTAATAATTCCTCCTTTAACCGGATCCGACTTCGTTGCTTCCTGATAGGACGCATAATCATAGTGTGATTTTTTGATGACATTTTTATTGCGAGCAACATTCACCGAAGTGCTAAAAGAAAAATCCTTGTGATTAATCCACCTGACATTAAAATATAATTCCAAACCGCTATTTTCAACCACACCACCATTTGCTTTCACCGAAGTTCTACCCGTAGAAGCCGGTATCTCCAAATTTTCCAACACATCTTCAATCCGATTGGAATAATAATCTGCCGTAAAACTAATCCGGCTGTCGAACAAAGAAAGATCAACTCCAACATTTCGATCTCTTTTTTTCTCCCATTTCACCGAAGGATTCGGATATTCAAAACCATTCGCATAGCGATTACCCATATACGTATTACTTCCGAAAGATATCGTAGAGAAAGGATAAGCCGTACGGTCTATATTTGCCGTATATCCAAACGAACCACGGATAGAGAGTTCATTCACGATCGGATTTTGGAAAAATTTCTCTTTATGTAGATTGTAACGTCCGCCCACAGACCATAAAGGAGTGAAACGCTTGCTATCTCCAAGCACATCCGCTCCGTCAGCCCGATAATTAAAATTCACCACATACCGATCTTTATAGCCATAGCGGAAAGATCCCAAGAAAGACACACTCCGATCCTGTCCATCTTTGGTATTAAACATACTATTCACAGAAGAAAGCATCTCTTCATACGATACATTCTTATCAAATGTCGGAACACCGGTAATCCGGTAATCTTCAAAATATATCGGAGAAGTGTAACCAAAATTATTAAATTTCTTAGACATCACCTCATTTGCCACCAAAATACTAAACAAATGGTCTTCTTTGATATTCAGAGAATAGTCTATTTGATTTCGGATGGACCAGTTGTAATTCTTTCCCGAATTTTCTGTCATTTCGCCATTATTATAACCATCCGGCATAATTTCCGAATCTTTATAAGCATTTCGACCGAAAGTTTCCTTCACCCAAGAAGTATAAGTACCGGCATTCATCTCAATCATTTCATTATTATAGCTGACTCCTTTCCGAACAATTGATTCCAATGCCAATCCCGGAATCACTTCATAGCGTATATCCAAGGTCAATTCGGCATCCAAACCCGTTTGCGTATTTTTTGTTTCCTCCAATTCCCGAAGCATATTAAACTGATCGAACACATAGCCGGAAGATCTTTTCGTCGTATAATTACGGCTCAGATAACTTAAATCCGCAGCATAATTCCCCTCTTCATCATAAGGACGTTCGTAAGGATTCGCAAAAACAGCATAAGTAAAAGGATTCACAGCCGAAGCATGATCCAGATTTTTACGAGTATTCGCAGAAATATTTAATGCCACAATCAAGTTTTCTATCGGACGGTAATCCAACTTAATCAACGCTCCGGCACTCTGGTATTTATTTGAAATAAGAATACCGTTTTGTTCCTGATAATTAAGAGAAGTGTAATAAGTCAACTCCTCATTTCCACCCCGTAAACTGACATTATGCGAATGCGATTGAGCAGTACGAAACAAAACGTCAAACCAGTCAGTATTCGTCTTGGCTAATTGCTCATATTGCCGTTTGTATTCACTTGAGGTCAAATACCCCTCCATCTGTCTTTTAAACAAAAAGCCTCCCCGTCCGGTCATATTTGCATAATCCAAACCGAAATTATCAATAATAGATTTTTCGTATTGCAATTTTTCCTGCGAATTCATAAAATCCAATCTATTCTTAGGAGCAATACCGCAATCATACGTACCACTATAACTGATTTGTGTTTTTGAACGGAATCCTTTCTTCGTAGTGACGACAATAACTCCATTCGCCGCCCGCGCTCCATAAATAGCGGCAGCCGAGGCATCTTTCAAAATAGTGATTGATTCTATATCTTCAGGCATAATATTTCCAACTCCATCCTGCATAATGGTTCCGGCATAATCTCCCGTAGTATTCTTCGGAACGCCCGACATCATCGGCAATCCGTCCACAATCCACAAAGGCTCTGTACTTCCGTTCAAGCTGTTTTCCCCCCGAATCGTAATTTTTGAACGGGTTCCGGGCGCACCGGAAATTGTTGTACTGTTCAATCCGGCAACCATCCCTTCCAAAATCCGATCAATAGAAGTGATCCCCTGCATTTTTAAATCCTTGGCGGTAATCACCGTCGCGCTACCTGTCATCCGGTCTTTTTTAATTGTCTCCATACCGGTGACGATCACTTCATTCAACGCCTCCGCACTCTCTTCCAGCACAATTTTAATTTCTTTATTATTAACCACCTTATACATCTGCGACTTCATCCCGATGAAAGAAAAAAGCAACTCAGGCATTTCAATTGCCACAGGGACAGAGAAAGAAAAAGTTCCATTCTGATCTGTTGCTACCCCCAGAGTGGTCCCTTTCAACATCACAGACACTCCGGGCAGGGGTTGTCCGCTCCTGTCCACCACCAATCCCTTCAACAGTCTCATCTGTTGAGATGCTTGCTGATTTTCCCTCCTCTTTTGCAATACAATCATCTTATCTTTGATGATAAAATCCACTGCCAAATGGCTAAAACAAGCCTTTAACGCTGTTTCTATATCTACATCATTCAATTTCAACGACACCTTGCTTTGATCGTTTATTTCTCGTGCGTTATAGACAAAATCAAATTCCGTTTGGGCTTTAATTTCTTTTAAAACAGTTCTAATTTCAACCTGCTCCACATTTAAATTTATTCGCGCCACTTGCTGAGTAGATGCTGCACAAAGCTTATCGCTTCCAAACAGGATCAACACACACAGACACTGTGTAATGCTCAACCACTTTCCGATGGAATAGCTCATTTTATATCTGTTACACATAATTTCTTTATTTTAGATTAAACGATGGTTACCTAATTTTGGGATTGACAAAATTTGCCGGGCATTTCACATCCATACCCAAAGTCGGATTGACTTGAGTGGTAATAAAAATGACATCCCACATACTTTCAACATTCACTCCAAGCGGACTAAAACGTTTGATATGCATCACACCCCGACTTCCTGTACCGGTTTCAAAAAACACATACCCCGGTTGAAAGGAAGAAATTTCAAATTCAACTCTTTCCTCCTGAATCGGAAAGGTAAATCCGGTTTCTTCCAATTTATTATAATCTTCATCCGTAAAAGTATTTGGAGCCCTCATATAAATCGTGTGGCAAGGATATTCAAAATTTGCCGAATGCCCCAACAGGCTCCTCATCCGAATGGGCGATTCAAAATAAAAGACTTCTCTTTTCTTGTCCCAAACCAAAGCAATGTCCAGCGACTCTTTTTTCTTATCATTAGCAAATTTACAAATGCCCGTTGCAGAAGAGAAAAAAGCAGCACCATTGCTTTCATCCAATGTCGTCACGGTAGAAACACTTCCAAACCAATCCTGTATGGTGGTAACAGTGTCCATCAATCCCGCCAACGCAACATCCTTAAAAGAAGCTGAAGTTTCCAAAGGAACTTTGCATTCCCTCAATGCCCCTTGATATTCTCCGGACAATTCTCCCCCAAAAGTAGTTTTACAATGAAAGATCACCGTATAAATGCCATCTGCCCTTTCTTCGACAATCACTTCCCCTTCGCTGATTGTTGCAACAACAACAGATTGCTGTGTGTCATAAGCCGAAGAACAATAACCCACAAAAGTAAATTCCTTTTTATTCTCTCCGTACAGGTATTTCCCCGGAACAAGACGTTTTACATCGGGAGAGGCTAAATGAAAACAAACACAGGCACCTTTACCTTTCACATTTTGTAATTCTTCATTGAACACCAAGCCATCCTCATACAAGGACAACATAAAATTACCGGTTTCAAACCGATCTTTTCCGATTCGGAATCCGGTCACCTCGTCGGTTACTTCCACACCCTCTTCATTTGTATAAATATCCTTATACACATAAGGAAGTGTCGATGTAAGAATATTCGGATTATTTTTCCAAATAACTCCATTCGTCAAATGATAGGGACGCCCATAAATCTGCATAGCTGCCGATGAATTGAAATCGTCTTCGCTGTCCGAACACGAATAAAAACATAGCAACGCCAGCAGTAGCAAGCTAATAAAACAAACGCTTTTCTTCATAACACATATATTTAGTTTGTTAGTGATTTCAATTACGACAAGTCACCTGAATCGTATTTCCATTTATATCAAAATGCACCCCTCCGGAAATCTCCATTGCTTCCAATAGATTTTTGATCGTATCGTACTTTCGTACATCCCCGGTAAAAATGATTTTTTTAGCCTCTTCACTGCTAAAAAACACCTCCATCCCATACCAACGAGACAACTTCAATAAAATCTGCTCTATTGATTCTTTGTAAAAAATAAAATGTCCTTCCCGCCAAGCGGTGTACAATTCCGTATCCACAGAAGCAGCACTCATTTGCCCTATTTTCCGATCATAAATAGCCCTAAATCCCGGTTTCAATATCATATTTTCCGAACCTCGCCACATCCTGACGGATCCTTTTTCCAATACCGTCTCAACACAATCCTCATCACCATAAGCCCTGACATTAAACGACGTCCCCAATACCTGAACCTTCACCTCTTCTTTTGTCCTAACATAAAAAGGTCGATTCGCATCGTGAGCCACTTCAAAATAAGCCTCTCCTTCCAGATAAATCTCTCTTTCCCGTTTGCTGAAAAACACCGGATAACGAATCTTCGTTTGTGAATTCAACCACACTTTGGTGCCATCCTCTAAAACTAACTGAAATTCACCCCCTGTCGGAACACACAGTTCATTGTAATCGGTAGACAGATTCAATTCATTCCTCAGCGTATCCATCGCAGCTAAGGTATACTGGAGTTGCACCCCGTTATTCGCCACCGTTACCCCCGCTAATTTGATCACTTCTTCCTGATTGGTTTGATCCAAATAGCGAACAGAACCATCGCTTAACACTAAAGTGGCTTTAGATGCACCGGGCTGAATGGTGGCAATTTTCAAGGTAGTGTCTTCAAAATGATAAAATACGTTCACCCCTATAGAAAACAAAATGACAACGGCAGCAGCCACCGAAGCCCAACGATACATCCGCCTTCTTTTACGCTGTTGTTGAAGTTTATGATATTTCTTTAAGCCTTTTTCAATATCTATTCGACGATATTTTTTTATCTCTTCTGTAAAATCTTTTTGCTTCAATTTTTCATAAAGCCATTGGTTGTGGACGCTCTCAGCCAACCACATCGCTAATTCTTTTGCCTCAGCTTCTTCTATCGTCCCCAATTGTTCTTTTACAATCAAGTTTGCTACAAATTGATAAGTCATCATTTTATCCATTATCTTACGTTTCTTATTTATAAACCCGCAACTTCTAAATTCATTGACAAGAATTCAGATTATTTTAAAGAAATCTTAAAAGAAACGTAAAAAAGGAAGTGATTTTTTAGGAAAAGATACAAGTTACTAAGAGTTATAACGAAAAAAACTCATTTTTTCTATCCGCTGATTCGGCTTAAAAAAATCAAAAGAACCAAAGGAGTATCGCGTAATATACTTCGCAGTAAATCAATCGCCCGCATTTTATAAGTTCGCACGGAATTAATGGAAATTTGCATTTCCAAAGCAATCTCTGCGGTAGATTTTCCACCCAGCAACGAGAGCACCACCTGTTGACATTGAGCAGGTAATCTACCAATCGCCTGATCCAAAATACGACACATCTCTTCTTCCATCAAGCGATCGTAAAATATTTCCTCCTCCTTCTCTTCTTCTTGCACTTTTACAATCCGTTCTTGATTTTTGATATTTCGAAGAAGATTCAATGCCCTATTTTTCACTGCTATGAATAACAATGAATGTAAAGCTGCGGCAGATTTTATCTCTTTCCGAATTTCCCAAATATGCTGTAAAGTTTCAATCGCAACATCTTCCGCCTCCAAATCCTTCAAACCATAGCGCATAGAAAACGACACCAATGTCTTATAATATTGGCGAAAAATCACTTCAAAGGATTTCTGATCCCCCTCAACAAAACCTTGAAAATCTTTTTCTTCTATTAGCATATCTTCTTACACATAGAAAGCGTAAATGCCTTACCTCTCATTTAAATTTCAGCAACTTGCCCATTAAGGTGGTAAAAA
>JAVXFZ010000072.1:0-12730 GCA_036657595.1 Odoribacter sp.
ATCAAAAAAAATTTAAGTGGTATTTTTTTATAAAACCAAACATCTATGATTTTAAATGAAGACACAAATAGATAGGCAGAGCATTCCATAAAAATGCTCTGCCTACCACTAAAATATTTTTTCTAAATTAATTTTTCAACAAATCATCCAAATAAATCTCTATATTGGGATCTGTAAAAATAAGACACAGTTTCATCGTACATAAGATTTTATTCTATTAATGCTCAATTTCTTTGAGCATTAATAGAATAAAAAATTGGTGGAACAATTTTTTATTCGGTTTACCAGGTACGGAAGGTGGTGGAACACCTTCCGTATATTTTTAATTGCCAATGATGAAAGTTCTTCCGTCAGACTTAAATTGTATGCCAACGCTTTGAGATAAAGCTTTCAGGATGATTCCAATGTCGTCGTATCTTTTCAGGCAACCCGTAAAATGAAGTGTCTGAATATCCTGATTTTGGTAAAATACATCAATGTCATACCACAAAGAAAGTGTATTCATTATTTCTCCGAGCGTTTCGTTGTTGAATATAAACAATCCATTTGTCCACGCCAGATAGGGAGTAATATCCGTTTCGTAAATGTCCATTAACTGTTTTTTGGTATCAAAATCAGCTAATTGAAAAGGGTTGAGAATAAATTCCTGCGTGTTTCCTTTTACAGTGATTCCGACTTTCCCTTCCACCAATGCCGTCCGAATGCGTCCTTCGGTATGGGTATTGATATTGAACGATGTCCCATATACTTTCACCGTTATATCACCTACTTTCACTAAAAATGGGACAGTACTTTTTGCTACCTCAAAATAGGCTTCTCCGCTCAATTCAACCGTCCGCTTATCACCGACAAACGCCACCGGATATTTTAAAGAAGACCCGGAATTTAAGCGAATCACTGATCCATCGGATAAGACAACCTGATATTCTCCTCCACGAGGTGTCTTTAATTCGTTGTATTGCAATTCTTCGGGGGCGCATCCTTCATAAACTAATCGCTGACCTTGATTGTCTGCACGAATACCAGATCCAAGATTGACGTTTAGCGAGTCTTCGCTCCCCAGCCCCACCTCTTTTCCATCGGAAAGGATCAATACTGCTTTTGAACTGCCGGGCGTAATTTCAACCTGTGCAACCACCGGTTTTCGATCCTGTTCATCGCGCAAGGCAAAGAGCGACAGGATCAAGATAATGACTACCGATGCCGCCATCGTCGCATAGGTCATCCATCTCCTCGGATATATCCGTCGAACAATCGGCGCAGACGTGCGGCGATCAAAAGTATTGATTGCATTTAGAATGTCTATTCGCTTCCTAATTTCCCAACGATGAGAATATCCATTTCCGGTACATATTTTCTCAAAGAATATTTTATTTTCTTTTTTCTTTTCCACCCACGCCATCAATTCCTCCCGATGTGTACCATCCATTTCCCCCGTCAGATATTCCCCGATCAATCGAACGATGCGATCATTTAATTCAGTCATCTTTTTTTATCTTTTAAATCCGTTACTTATATAAAAGACAACTTGATTCGTGAAAAGAGGTATGCAAAAGTGAAAAAAGAAAAGAAAAACTAAATAATTTCCCCATATCATCGCCGAATTATCGCCCTCTCAAATAAAATTTTATTGAAAAGTATATTCGGATCAAAGTCATATCAAATTCGCTCATCAGTGACTTTGATATGACTTTGATCCGAATTTGATGTCAATTTACTATCAATTTGAGTGAGCGTTAAAGCGACGAGAAGGTAGCGGGATCTATACCCAAGAAAGAAAGAAATTTATGTACTTTATCCCTCTCCTGAAAATAAATGGTATGCACGAAATCTTTTTTGATATCAGTTTCCATTCTCCGTCAACAAATATTTATTACTTCCATCAACATACAAGTAATATTCTTTCACAAGAGCTTCAAACGGCATAGTTGAACACAAAATTAAAGTGAAATTGTTGCAATGAAACCTCCATTGTTACAATGGAACTTCAAGAATCAAATTATTGTCGCAATGAAACGATATTGTTTACACAGTGAATTGTTCTTCTTCTTTTTACTGTGCCTATCAAATGCAAGCATCTTTATTTCAATGTCTACAACAGAAATAGCAGGAGAAATAAATGTCCGAGTCGCTGACGGAGGTAAGCGACCGCTTTTTTCTTTTGTGTTTTCACCGTCAGCAAGGCAATGTGTAATTCAGTGGCAATTTCTCCATTTTTCTTACCGTCAAGGGAGAGTAAAAATACTTCTCGGCAACGAGGAGGTAATTCGTCGATTGCTTTGAAGAGTTTACGGTATATTTCTTCCTCCAATATATCCCAATCTTCGCTCTCGCCAAATTCCGCGTGGTTGAAACTGTAATCTGCATATTTTTCTTCTACTTTCCGATGCTTGATGGAATTGAGACAAGTATTTCGCACAGAATTATAAAGGAAAATACGAAAACTGTTGTAAGAAAGGAAGTTGTCTTTCTTTTCCCACACAGCAACAAAGAGATCCTGCACAATATCTTCGGCTTCACCTTGTTCGCCAACATATTTCATAGCAAAGAGTACCAGAGAATCATAAAAATCCCGGAATAATTCATAAAAGGCTCCCCGTTGTTTTTGATTTATCCGTTCGATGAACAGATCTTCCTTTGTTTTCATTTAATAACCATTCGTGCGATATGATAAGAATCTAATAGCCTCTTTTAAAGGCAGGAACAAAAGCATTGAAAAAGTCAATGGACGTCATTCTCACTCTATCAGACAAAAATAGGAATTAAAACGATAGGAAAAACAGTATTAACAAAAAAACAGAATGCTGCGATGAGTTAATTTTTGACAGGTGACGGAAAGGTTTTTGTTAGAATTGCCATTTTGTCATAAAATTGCTAATTTTGCAAAAAATACAACGTTTATCGCACTATTTGTATGGAAGATCTACTGGCTATCAAACAACGATTTGAAATTATCGGAAATAATCCCGGATTGAACCGCGCGATTGATGTCGCAACACAGGTGGCACCGACAGATTTATCGGTGTTAGTTATTGGAGAAAGTGGTGTCGGGAAAGAGATATTCCCCCGTATTATTCACGCTTACAGTGCCCGTAAGCACGCTCCTTATATTGCAGTGAATTGTGGAGCGATTCCAGAAGGAACGATTGATTCCGAATTGTTCGGTCACGAGAAAGGTGCTTTTACAGGTGCTATTTCCGATCGAAAAGGTTATTTTGAAGTGACGGATGGCGGAACAATCTTTTTAGACGAGGTGGGTGAGTTGCCGCTTGCTACTCAATCACGTTTGTTGAGGGTACTTGAAAGCGGTGAATTTATCCGGGTGGGTTCGTCTAAAGTACAAAAGACAAATGTACGGGTGATCGCTGCCACGAATTTAAATATTCCCAATGCAGTGAAAAACGGGAAGTTTAGGGAAGATCTTTATTACCGGTTGAATGCTATTCCAATCAATGTACCTCCTTTACGTGAGCGTCCGGAAGATACACCCCTGTTATTTCGTAAATTCGCAGTTGATTTTGCGGAGAAATATAGAATGCCGGCAATTCGATTAACGGAGGACGCTGTTACCGTGTTGCAACAATTTCGTTGGCCGGGCAATATCCGCCAATTGAAGAATGTCACAGAGCAAATTTCTATCATTGAGCAGGAACGCTCGGTTGATGTCCTCACTTTGCGAAAGTATATCCCGGACAATGACCCGATGTTGCCGACCTTGACAAGCAGCCACGATAAGGGAGATACGAGTTTCGCATCCGAACGGGAGATTCTGTATAAGATTCTTTTCGATATGAAAAAGGATATGAATGATCTGAAACGCCTTGTTTATGATCTGATGCAGCACGACGGCAATCACGAGAAGGTTACGGAAGCCGGTACATCACTTGTTTTGAGAAATCTATATGAAGACAAGGGAGCTGTTTTCCCGTCCATCTCAACTCCTATTGTCGATCATTCGGAAGAAGCCATTCAAGAAACGGAAGCTGTCATTGAAGAGTCATTTTCTATTGAAGAGAAAGAAAAAGAGTTGATCTTGAAAGCCCTTGAGAAGAATCGGGGCAAACGAAAAATAGCTGCACAAGATTTGGGCATTTCGGAACGTACGCTTTATCGAAAGTTAAAAGAATACGATCTGGAAAATGAAGTGCGTTGATTTTTGTTTCCCCATATTTTAATAGCAATCCTTCTCCTATGGCAGCGATAAAGCTATTTTTTTTAATTGCATCATATTGATTTTTTTAGCTTTTCGCTATTTTCTTTTGATCTTTAGCTTTTATATTTTAGCTTTAATTACTACTTTTGTAAGGAATATCAATATGCGGTTTATGCGAAAGATCAAATTCATTGTCATTATTTTATGGGTAGCGATTTGTTGTCATTCTTGTGGAGTAAAAATCAGTTACTCTATGACGGGAGCTTCTATATCTCCGGAGGTAAAGACATTCTCGGTGGACTATTTCCCCAATAAAGCTCCTTTGGTTGTTCCTTATCTCAGTTCTATGTTTACGGAGGATTTGACTAATTATATGCGTACAAAGACCGGGTTGACACAATTGACGGATAATAATGGAGATATTCGGTTTGAAGGACAAATTACAAATTATTCTCAACGCCCTATTGATATACAGAAAGATGAGGTGGCAGCATCGAATCGTCTAACAATTGAAATTAGGGTGAAATACACAAATATAAAGGATGATAAATACGATTTTTCTTCTACTTTTTCAAATTATGCTGACTATTCCACCGATGCTGACTTTAACTCCGTAGAAGAATCGCTGATTAAGGAAATTCTGGAAAAAATCATTGATGATATATATAATAAGGCATTGGTCAATTGGTAAGCCGGAAAGAAGCGACAAGGAATAGCGACAAGTGAAAAATAAGATATGAAAAGTGAAAGAATCATAGAATTAATGAGTCATCCGGAAAAAATCGGAGGGGATGATTTACGAGAGCTGGAAATGCTCGTAAATCGTTATCCGTATTTCCAGACTGCCCGTGTTCTATATCTGAAAGCTTTGCATACGCTCAGCGGTTCGAGATTTCGCAGTGAATTAAAATCAAGTACCGTACACATCATCAACCACAAACAATTATTCAAGTATCTGAATAATCAAACGGGTGTTGAAATGCCGATTGTCTCTTCGCAAGATGCCAGAGTGTCATTATCAAATAAGGTAGACGAGCGTATCCGGGAAATTGACGGTCATCTTGAAGTGACAACATACGGGATTCCCGCTTTTCCTGCAACAAATGCAAAGGAGCAAGAGGCAGAGGAGGATGAAATTGCACACTTGAATCTCAAACAAGAACTAAAAAGGAATATTTCTCAAACGAATCCGATTGTTCAAACGCTCTCAACAGAAAAGGAACCCGTTGTTCCGATTAAAAAAACAAACAATGACACCAACGTCATATCTAATCCGATTGTATTAGATGATATTCCGGGTGTTATTGATGACTATTCCGACAAAGAAAAAGAAGGGGAAAGCCAGTATAAAGCGGTCGAATCTAAAGAATCGCCTTATACAATTGAAACAATAGAATCTCCGGCAGACACGATTCCGATCCCTATCAGTTATCCCTCAACAAATACTTTTCCTGCTATGTCATTGGACGTAGATATGGAGGAGGAAGTTGTCGAGATTCCGGACAAACAGACAGAATGCCCACCAAGACTGGACACGCCTGAAATAGCCAGCGGAGGCTATCGTTTGGAAACGGATATTGAGCCGACAGAAATCACCCCAACCTTATCAATTCCTGTGGTAGAAAAGTCACAGCGAAAAAATAAAAAGAATAAAGATGAATTGATTGAACGCTTTATTCAGTCGGACCCTGTTATGCCAAGAATCACAGATATCCCAACGGATAATCGGGATTTATCGAAAGATAATCCTTATACACAAGAGGAACTTTTCAGTGAAACACTGGCTAAAATATATGTCCGTCAGCACTTATACGAAAAAGCTATTGCAACTTATATAAAATTAAGTTTGAAATATCCGGAAAAAAGTGTTTACTTTGCAAACCGAATAGAAAATATAAAAGGAAACATTAATAATAAAGAATAACTATGTACACAGCACTTTCTGTTTTGATATTCATTATCTGCGTTTTATTGATATTGATTGTATTGGTTCAGAACTCTAAAGGTGGAGGATTAGCGTCTTCTTTCGCTTCTTCCAATCAAATTATGGGAGTAAGAAGAACGACCGATTTCCTTGAAAAAGCAACCTGGACATTGGCAGGGGCTATGATGGTATTATGTGTATTAGCCGTATTCTTCATCCCAAGAGGAGAGGCAGCCAGCAAATCAGCGATTCAAGAGCAAATTAACGCACAGCCGGTTCAACAGCAGGCTATCCCGACATTCCCACAGGGCAATGAAACAACTCCGGAAACTCCGGCAGAAACTCCCGCGAAGTAAGAGGATCGGATAATAAAAAAATAAGAGTGTCAGTATGTCAGTCATACTGACACTCTTTTTACAAGCCTGTAAAATCAAAAAGTCGTACAAATCAGCGACTTATCACTTCAATCTATCAATCCTTACCTGACAATCTGTTTCTGGCACAGAAAATGATTAATCTCTGGTGTTGTAACATTATAAATGTTACAAGCGTTAAAACATTGCGAAGCAATTAAAACATATTATAAACTTTAAATTCTGAACATTATGACACTGAAAACTGTTCTTAACAAAGTGATTGTTGAGCCTGTTGAAGCAGAGACTGTAACTAAAGGAGGTATCATCATCCCGGATACAGCACAAGAAAAACCACAAAAAGGTACCATCATTGCTACCGGAAAAGGGAAAGCAGATGAACCAATGGAAGTAAAAGTAGGTGATAGCGTATTATTCGGTAAATATTCCGGAACGGAAATTCATTTGGAAGATAAGAAATATCTCGTGATGAATCAATCGGATATTTTAGTGATCTTATAAACTTTTAAATTAATCTTGTTATGGCAAAAGAAATAAAATTCAATACCGAAGCTCGCGACTTAATGAAAAAAGGAGTCGATGAATTGGCAAATGCAGTAAAAGTGACACTCGGACCGAAAGGACGGAATGTTGTCATCGAAAAGAAATTTGGTACTCCTCACATCACAAAAGATGGTGTTACGGTAGCGAAAGAAATTGAACTATCTGATCCGTATGCAAACATCGGAGCACAAATGGTGAAAGAAGTAGCTTCCAAAACGGGCGATGACGCCGGTGATGGTACGACAACTGCTACCATTCTTGCACAATCTATCATTAGCGTAGGCTTGAAAAACGTAACCGCCGGAGCAAATCCGATGGAACTGAAAAGAGGTATTGAAAAAGCCGTTGCAGCGGTTGTAAAACATCTCGAAGGTCAGAAAGAAGTAGTTGGCAGCAACTTTGAGAAAATCCGTCAGGTAGGTCGTATCTCCGCCAATGGGGATGACACAATCGGCAACCTGATTGCTGAGGCGATGGAAAAAGTAGGTATAGAAGGCGTCATCACAGTAGAAGAAGCCAAAGGTACTGAAACCGAAGTCAAAACAGTAGGTGGTATGCAATTCGATCGGGGCTATATCTCTCCGTATTTTGTGACCGATACAGAAAAAATGCAGGTAGAATTTGAAAATCCTTATATCCTGCTTTACGACAAGAAGATTTCTTCTATGAAGGAATTACTTCCGGTACTGGAACCGGTAGCTCAATCAGGACGTGCCTTGTTGATCATCGCAGAAGATGTGGAAAGCGAAGCATTGGCAACCTTAGTGGTGAATCGTCTGAGAGGTTCTTTGAAAATTGCTGCTGTAAAAGCACCGGGATTCGGTGATCGCCGGAAAGAAATGTTGGAAGACATTGCTGCTTTAACCGGTGGTATTGTGACCTCCGAAGATAAAGGCTTGAAACTGGAAAATCTAACCATTGATATGTTAGGTCGTGCAGACAAAGTCACCATCGACAAAGAAAACACCACCATCGTAAAAGGTGCCGGTAAGAAAGAAGCGATTCAGGAAAGAATTGATCAAATCAAAAAATTGATTGAAAATTCTACTTCTGATTACGATAAAGATAAACTGAAAGAGCGTTTGGCTAAATTAGCAGGCGGCGTTGCCGTTCTCTATGTAGGTGCCGCTTCAGAGGTTGAAATGAAAGAAAAGAAAGACCGCATTGATGATGCACTGCACGCAACCCGTGCTGCCAGCGAAGAAGGTATTGTTGCAGGAGGCGGTGTAGCTTATATCCGTGCCCAAGCAGCTTTAGAAGGTCTGAAAGGTGAAACGGAAGACGAAACTACCGGTATTGAAATTATCAAACGTGCCATCGAAGAGCCGTTGCGTCAGATTGCTTTCAATGCAGGAGTTGAGGGAGCTGTCATTGTCAATGCTGTTCGGGAAGGCAAAGGCGACTTTGGTTACAATGCCCGTACAAATGTTTACGAAGACTTGAAGAAAGCCGGAGTCATTGATCCGAAGAAAGTAACCCGTATCGCTCTTGAAAATGCTGCTTCTATTGCCGGTATGTTCCTAACAACGGAATGCGTATTGGTGGAAGAGAAAAAAGAAGAGGCACCTGCTATGCCCGGTGGAATGGGTGGCGGAATGCCGGGAATGATGTAAAAAAATTCTCTATAATACTAAAAAGCCTCCATCAGGAGGCTTTTTTATTGTTCATCTTTATTCCATCGGTTTTTCTTGATACGCTCCGGCAGAATATATTTGTGCCGGCAGACGAGATGCTTGAACGGTCAATCTCAAACATTCAGGATAACAAAGAGGAAAGCGCAAGAGGCGTTTGTATCCAATTGTCGTACCCTTTGCCACTTCTTCCCATTTCCCGTCAAGGAGAGCTTCAAGCGTGAAAGCTTCCACGCGTTGTCCCCGGTGAATGTCTTCCTGTACAAGAAAGATATTGACGGCGGATTCCTTTTTTACCGTATATTCCACACTCCCACCGACCGGTATTTCACAAGATTGGTCACCGTGAAGAAGACTATTACAAGCAAACGTAGTGCGAAGATATTCGCCAAATTCCCGCAGGCGTTCCACATCATAGTCACTGATCCGCCCACAAGTGTCAGGCGGAACATTCAATAGGAGAACGGAATTATAACCCACCGACTGAAAGTAAATATCCACAAGGTGAGCAAGTGACTTCACCTGTTTGTCTTCCTCAGCGTGATAGAACCATCCGGGACGAATAGATACATCAACTTCCGAGGGGTACCAAAACAATTGCTCAGCCGTAGCCAATATCGCACGACTACCCAGATCAGTGGCTTCGGTAAATAGTCCCTGCCGCTTATTTTCTTCTCCGGCATTGGGGTATTTGTCCGGCATCAAAGCGGTGGCACTCCATTCTGTTTCACGCCCCAAACCCCGTTCGTTACCTACCCAACGGACATCATCACCCATAATGGCACGAACCGCTTGCGGCTGCAAGCTATCAACTACCGAATGAAAGAGATTCCAATCATACACCTGTTTTTTACCGTTAGGACCTTCTCCATTTGCGCCATCAAACCAAACTTCATTGATCGTACCATAATTCGAAAGCAACTCAGTTAATTGGCACGCAAACATTTGATTGTAAGCAGGAGAATCGCCATAACAAGCGGCATTACGATCCCAAGGAGAGAGATAAACGCCAAATTTCATCCCCTGCTGATCGCAAGCATTTTTCAGTTCACCGACCACATCGCCCTTACCCTCCTTCCACGGAGAGGCGGCAACAGAATGTTGTGTTGTCCGAGTTGGCCAAAGACAGAAACCATCATGGTGTTTAGCGGTAAGGATCACCATTTTAAAACCGGCGGCTTTCAACGTAGATACCCATTGCGCAGCATCGAAGTTCGTAGGATTAAACAGCGTGGGATCTTCCTTACCCGTTCCCCATTCCCGATTAGTAAACGTATTGATCCCGAAATGGAGAAATGCCGTTAATTCCAATTGCTGCCAAGCATATTGTTCCTCAGAAGGCACTAAACGGGCTGCCATCTCTACTTTCTGAGACATCGGAGCCCCCTTCGGGAAACGCACTGTCTTCACATAATAATTCTGAGCATCTACTTGAAGTCCGGCACATAAAATAATACTTATAAATAATAATGTTTTCATAGTTATTATAAATTAACTATTTCATCTCTATTTTCTGTGATTCACCGGCACGGAAAGTCAGATCACGCGTGATCCCCTGATAAGTCACCTTGCACTGACCGGCTTGCGAAGCGGTGATGGTCGCGCATTGCAAAAATCCATCTTTCCAATCCATATCGACTGTATATCCTCCACGGGCTTTCAATCCTTTGATATAACCCGTATGCCAACAGACAGGCAGAGCAGGCAACAGATCAATAGTAGCGGCGTGTGATTGCAAAAGCAATTCGGCAATGCCCGCGACAGCTCCCATATTCCCATCCAGCTGAAAAGGAGGATGCGCACAAAGCAAATTATGATACGAACCGCTCCCGGAAGATCGCCGTCCTTCTCCCACGGAGGGTGTCAGCAGATTCCGCAACATTTTATAAGCTTGATTGCCATCTCGAAGACGTGCCCAGAAATTGATCTTCCACGCCAACGACCAACCTGTCCCCCCTTCTCCTCTGTACACTAAAGTACGCCGGGCGGCTTCCGCCAGACGAGGGGTTGTCTGTACGGTAATCTGATTGCCGGGATATAGGGCATATAAGTGCGACACGTGCCGATGTTCATCGGCAGGATCATCTACATCTTCTTTCCATTCCTGTAATTGACCGTAGCGACCTATTTTCAAAGGCGACAATTGCTCACGTGCCCGCCGAATGGTATCAGTAAACGCCTGATCTGTCGGAATATAATCAGCGGCAGCCATTAGGTTAGAGAATAAATCCCAAGCAATCTCCTGATCAATCGTTGCGCCGACGGCGATATCCCCGTGTTCGGGCGAATAAGAAGGCGACGAAACAAGTGTCCCATCCTTATCCCGACAGAGATAATCAAGCCAGAACTCCCCTACTTCGCGCAAAATAGGATAAGCCTTTTCCTGTAGAAATTGCCGATCACCCGTAAAACAGAAATGCTCCCACAAATGACGACACAACCACGCCGCGCTGTTTGGAGCATATCCCCAATTGAAATCCCAACCGGGAGCCGTATATCCATAAACATTGTTCATCGTGTGCACCGACCAACCGCGAGCATTGAAATATTCACGGGCAGTGATACGTCCCGGTTCTCGAAGTTTATCAATATATTCTAAGAGAGGTTCGTGACATTCCGAAAGATTCGTCACCTCCGCCGGCCAATAGATCATTTGGAGATTAATGTTCAAGTGATAATCACACGCCCAAGCGGGATTCATACTTTCATTCCATTTCCCCTGTAAATGAGCAGGCAGCGTACCGGGACGCGAGGAACTGATCAGCAGATAACGCCCATACTGGAAATAAAGCGTCTCCAGCAGCGGATCGTAAGCCCCTCGACTGTACAGCAACAGGCGGCGATCGGTAGGAAGATCAGAAGCCTTATCCCCCTCCAATTCAAAAGCCACACGGCGGAACAAAGCGGTATAATCCGCGCGGTGCGCCTCTTTCAATTGTTCATAACCACTTCGCGAAGCGCGTTCCATCGCTTGACGGTTCACACGGTGAAAATCATTCCCTGTATAATCAGGAAAATGATTGCGATAGGCTGAAGCAACCGAAACATACACTTCCACATACTTCGCCCCGCAGATCTTTAACGTCCCGTTCTCCTCCCCTCTGCTTTTCCCATCCGTCTTAATTCTCACAATCCCCTCAAAGGCTTCTTGATTAGAAGACAACTTCCCGGCAAGCAACAATTGATCTTTCCCTTCCGCCCGACAGTTTGTCTGTTGATGCGGAGAAGTCAAAGCGATGGTATAATTTTCACCGCCGGCAGCATCATTCGCATAGCGGCATACGATCAACCGAGCCGGATAAGAAGCAAAATATTCATTACGAAACGTCGTACCGCCCATCTTATAGGTCACCTCCCCAATGGCATTGTCAATATCCAAACTTCTTTTATAATCCGTATAAAGGGTATCCTTTTTCTCCACCGTCACCCACAGCGAGCCGAATGGCTGTTGCGCACCGAAATCGCCATATTGCGGCACTCCGCCGGGCACAATCTCTCCCGTCAGCTGCGACGACAACTGTCGAGCTTCCTCCATCTTTCCACCAGCCAATAGTCCGCGCACCCGGTCGAGATACTTCCAAGCGTCTTTTCTATTGCCTCCCCAGTAATTCTTATTCGCACCCGGTCCTCCTGCCCAGATACCCTCTTCGGCGATCTGAATACAATCAGTAGAGGTACCTCCAAAAAACATCGCTCCCATATACCCGTTCCCAATCGGCAGGGCTTCATCCATCCAAACACGGGCAGGCGTATTGTACCAAAGCCTCAGGTCGTTTGCACAAACAACCCCTGAAACACAACAGCAGAAAATCAGTAATATTCGTTTCATATCTCATCAAAATAAATCATCTGAAGAACAAAGATAGTTTCCTCAGATATATTTATCTAATTTCAAATCATAAATTTCATCTTACTTGAGTATTCATTCACTTTGCCGGTGTTGATGAGCATTCTATTCAAATAAAAAAGCTGTAAAACAAACAGGGAAACCTATTGATCCCTGCCTGCTTTACAGTCTTTTTCACCTCGGATTATTTTTCCTCTTTACGATCGAAAAACAATACCGCTATTGAAATTAATAATAAACAATGTCACGTTTTGCATA
>JAVXFZ010000073.1:0-12413 GCA_036657595.1 Odoribacter sp.
AATAAAATCAGGATACCTATACTTTAATGAAATAAGTCAATAAACTTATGAATGAATTTATACATTTTTATTAAATTTGTATCACAATAAATAAGATACGTCTATGTTTCTACATATTTTTAGCCTACCACTTGCTAATCCCGTTTTGATTTTTGCGGTGATATTATTTATTATTTTATTGGCTCCGATTGTTTTACATCGGTTTAAAATACCGGATTTAATCGGTTTGATTATAGCCGGAGCGGTTATAGGTCCTTACGGATTGGGTATTATGACACGTGATAGCAGTATGGAACTGTTTGGCACGGTGGGATTGTTATATATTATGTTTATTGCCGGTTTGGAAATAGATATGGCGGATTTAAGGAAAAATTATGGTAAAACCTTGGCTTTTGGACTTTATACTTTTTTGATTCCGATGATTTTGGGTACTTTGACCAGTGTCTATTGGTTAAATTTTTCTTGGCCAACATCAATTTTATTGGCAAGTATGTACGCCTCTCATACATTAATCACCTATCCGATTGTGAGCAAATATGGAATTACTAAAAACAGAGCGGTTAGCATTGCTATTGGTGGGACCGTGATTACTTGTTTCTTGGCTTTATTGGTATTGGCTGTAGTCGTTGGTATGTCTACGGGAGAAATAAATCAACATTTTTGGCTAAAACTGGGGATTTCAAGTATTGTATTTATTGCTCTGATCGTTGTTTTATTTCCGATGTTAGGGCGTTGGTTTTTCAAGCATTATGAGGACTCGGTTGGACAATATATTTTTGTATTGGCATTAGTTTTTTTGGCATCCTTTTTAGCGGAAGCTGCCGGTTTAGAAGCAATTATCGGAGCTTTTTTGGCAGGTTTGGCATTGAATCGTTTAATACCAAATACTTCTGCTTTGATGAACCGAATTGATTTTGTTGGGAATGCTATTTTTATACCTTTTTTCCTGATAGGCGTAGGTATGTTGGTAAATATTAGAACCTTTACATCTGGTTGGACAGCATTATGGGTTGCAGTGGTGATGACCATTATCGCTACGCTTTCAAAATTTATAGCAGCTTGGATCACTGAAAAAAGTTTTAGACTGACGCGCGATGAGGGAGGCTTACTGTTTGGACTTAGCAATGCTCAGGCAGCGGCGACATTGGCAGCAGTAATGATTGGTTATAAAGTAATTTTAGGTACAGATGAAATTGGAAATCCAATTCGTTTATTGAATGAAGATGTACTAAATGGTACAATTGTGATGATCTTAATTACTTGTATGATTGCTTCATTAGTGACGCAACGATCGGCCCAAAATATTGCCATTTCGGAGATGAGTGGAGATCGTATAGGTGATAATGACGACGAGCAGGAACGGATATTAATTCCACTCAGTAATTCAGAAACAGTGGAAGAATTGATCACATTAGGAACAGCCATCAAATCTCGTCGGAATAAGGCAAAATTAGTGGTCGTAAGCATTGTCAAATCGGACAATATAGACGCTACCGTCGAAAAGGAGGCAAAACTCTTATTGGAAAAGGCTAAAAAAGTAGCAGCAGCCACCGAACTTTATATAGAACCCGTATTGCGTTATGATTTAAACATTGTTAATGGCATTCGGAATGTGGCAAAAGAACATAAAATCACTGATATTGTGATAGGATTGCGTACGCAGAAAGATATTTCTGATACATTTTTGGGGAAACTTACTGAAGAGGTACTCAGTAAATGCTCTACGACAACGCTCGCCTATCGTCCGATGCAACCGATGTCAACGGTAAAGCGTTATATTGTAGTGATTCCGGAAAATGCAGAAAAAGAAATCGGTTTTCCCTATTGGCTGATTAGTGTTTGGAATTTAGGTAAAAATATTGGAACAAAATTAGTCTTTTACGGTAATCCGAACATTTTGAACATTTTAAAATTAGTACATTCTCGTCATTTTATTGATGCTGAATTTAAAGAGTTCACGGATTGGGATAACTTCACCGAAGTTGCTCGTGAAATGCAAGATAACGATGCTTTAATGTTAGTGATGAGTCGTCGGAATTGTCCCTCCTATTCCCGACACATGGAATACGTACCGACTTACATCAACAAATATTTTAATACGAAAAACTGTATCCTGATTTTTCCTATTCAATTGGGTATAGGCGAAGACATCAGTACATTTCGTAGTATCTCTATGATTGATCATATTGAAGGAATGGATGGTTTAGTGCAAGTCCTTGCTAAATTATTTAAAAAGAACAAGTAAACATTACTTATAGATGCAATTTTTAAGAATAGATCCCTTTTATTCCGGAGATTTAATATAAGTATAGAAACACTCAGTGAGCTTAAGTATAATAAATTCTTAGTAGAATGACTATCTTTGTACAGATAATCTGAAATCTTGAATGGAAAATAATTATTTAAAACTTTCTGAAATACCGACAGGAGATGGATGTGTAATAGTTAAGGTACACGGACACGGAAGTTTTCGAAATCGAATAATGGAGATGGGATTTGTGAAGGGAGAAAAAGTGATGGTGATTAAAAATGCTCCTTTACACGATCCGATTGAATACAAACTGATGGATAGCCATATTTCATTGCGACGAAGTGAAGCTCGCCTCATAGAAGTGGTGAAAGTACAGGTGGCGACTTCAAGAGAGTTTAATGGAACTTTTACAGAAGACGAGATTGCCCGTCAGGTTTCCGAGAAATCTCGGACAATTAATATTGCTTTAGTTGGAAATCCGAATTGCGGTAAAACTTCTTTTTTTAATCGTGCCACGGGATTACGGGAAAAAGTAGGTAATTATAGTGGAGTGACAGTTGATGCAAAACAAGGTGTCTTTTACCACAAAGGTTACACGATTAATTTGATTGATTTACCCGGCACTTATTCAATTACAGAATATACTCCGGAAGAAATATATGTCAGGGAGTACATCACAATACACCATCCCGATTTGGTATTAAATGTAGTAGATGCTTCGTGTTTGGAGCGTAACTTTTTCCTGACAACTCAATTAATAGATATGAATATTCGGGTGGTGATGGCTCTGAATATGTACGACGAATTGACGGCGGAGGGGGCGCAATTAAATTACACTTATTTGGGGCAACTATTGGGTATTCCCATTGTGCCGACGACAGCCTCAAAGGGAATCGGCATCAACGATGTATTGGATAAAATCATTGAAGTATTCGAAGACAAAGCGATTGAATCGCGTCACGTACATATTAATTACGGGGCGGAGATTGAACTATCAATAGATCGAATCAAGAGAGAAATTATTCCGAATAAAAACATTACCGATGAATTACCTCCTCGCTATGTCGCCATTAAATTAATCGAAGACGATCGGATCACCAAAGAGCAACTATTAACTGTACCAAATTACAACAGCCTTTTGGAAATCACCGATAAAGAAAGACAGCGTTTAGAAAGAGTATATAAAGAAGATACCCGAACAATTATCACAAACGCTAAATATGGATTTATTCGAGGTGCTTTATTAGAAACCCTTAAGACAGGAGATAAAGATAAACGACAATTGACCAGTGCCATTGATACCTTATTGACACACCAATGGTTCGGTTTTCCGTTTTTGATTTTTTTTATGTGGGTGATGTTTCAGACGACTTTCACTTTAGGAAGTTACCCGATGGAATGGATTGAAAGAGGGGTGGAGGCTTTGGGAAATGGAGTGGCAGGAGTAATGCCGGAAGGACCTTTGAATGATCTATTGGTCAATGGGGTCATTGCTGGCGTAGGAGGGGTCATAGTATTTTTGCCGAACATCCTAATTTTATTTTTCTTTATTTCCTTGATGGAAGATACCGGATATATGGCGCGCGCTGCATTTATTATGGATCGCTTGATGCACAAAATTGGCTTACACGGGAAATCATTTATTCCTTTATTGATAGGTTTTGGCTGCAATGTGCCTGCTATTATGGCAACTCGGACATTAGAGAGTAGGCGAGATCGGATTATGACAATGTTAATAACGCCCTTTATGTCCTGCAGTGCCCGTCTTCCCGTATATATCTTATTAGTTTCTGCCTTCTTCCCGGTGAATCAGGGACTCGTGCTTTTATCCATCTACCTGATAGGCATATTATTGGGGATAGGAACCTCCCTATTGCTAAAAAAGACCTTATTTGCAAAATCTTCCGATCCTTTTGTGATGGAGTTACCTCCTTATCGGATGGCAACAATGCGGAACACAATGATCCACATGTGGGGAAAAGCAGGTCAATACCTAAAGAAAATGGGAACAATTATTCTCTTTGCTTCCGTGTTAATATGGGCTTTAGGATATTTCCCACTTGAAAAATCCGAAAATATTGACACGACAAACCATCTTGAAAATTCATATATTGGACAGATCGGTAAATTTATAGAGCCCGTTATAAAACCATTGGGCTTCGACTGGAAAATGGGTGTGAGCATTGCAACAGGATTGGCTGCAAAAGAAATTGTAGTTAGTTCTATGGGGATTTTATACCACGCAGATGATCCCACACAAAATTTAGAGCAAAGCCTGCAACACCAAGTGAACAATGTAGGTCAAAAAATATTTACACCCTTGGTAGCTTATTGCTTTATGCTCTTTATACTCATTTATTTTCCGTGTATGGCTGTTATTGCGGCTATTCGAAAAGAAGCCGGTAATAAGTGGGCTATTTTTACTATTTTTTATACCACCGGACTTGCTTGGATCGTTTCATTTTGTGTCTACCAAATTGGAAGTTTATTTTGATGGAGAGATATATTCCATTACATTCGTCCCTTGAAATAGATTAGTTGAACCTCAGGAAATTCATATATATTTATGTTACAGAATATTATTGTCTACATCATTATTGCCATTGCATCAGGCAGTGCTGTTTATTACGGCTACCATAAATGGAAAATACTGAAGAAAAATAAATCGTGCAGTAGTTGCTCCCAATGCCCATTAAAAAACAATTGTTCTAAAACTACCATTGAACGTGGAGATTGTAAAGATAAACGCCATTAATAGACTCTCTGCTAAAAAAGTTTGAGTGTTATACTTTCAGCTTCTTTGAGCCTCCTTATTTTTTCTTTTTCACCACGACGGAACACATACACCAACCCATATTCTTCACACATATACCGCTTCTCTTCTTCGTCCTTCACATTATTAAAAAAACGTTCCACTTCATTCCAAACTTCTTGAATCAACGCATCTGCTTCATCTCTGTATTGAGCGACATTACCACTCTCCCTCGCCGAATTATTTTGGAATTGCTTTTGCCGGGTATAGTTTTCTTTAAAATTCTCGTAATTCACCTTTACTAAAGCAATAGAAGGACAATATATCGGATTTCCTCCTCCACTATTAATCCTTTTTTGTTCTCCTATAATAATCTTTTCACCCCAAAGCAACAACTCCTGTTCTGTCAGTAACGACGGCACTTTAGAGCTATTTTCATTCAAACCGTAGAAACTCCGTGCAGACGATTTTAACTCGCCTCGTATAATACAGAAATTCAGAACCTGTATAAAATGAGAAATATACAGCCGGGCTTTCTTCGTATATTCTGTGAATTTCTGGCTATTATCAAACTGCTTCTCTTTCGCATTTCGGGAATTTGAAATAGCAGCTTCAAATTTTGGTAAAAAGAAATCAATTTTTTGCTTTAAAGCAAAAGGAAATGCAATAGTATCGATTTCAAGATTCTGGCTTTTTCTCAAGGCTGATTTTAATGCCCTGATCCTTGCCGCATCTGTATTAGGTAATCTTCTGTAAGGCATACGTTTATACTTTTAATCAACTATAAATGTCGTTTATGCGAAGATATACAAAAAAAGAATACAAATCAATATTCGTAAATACGATTTATTATTATTTATTAATATTCTTATAATTGTTATAAGTTTCTAATACTTGAAGTACATACTTATAAGTTTGAGGACCATTGCAATATCCATTTCTGGACAATGGATCACGATAATATTGAGGCTCATTTTTATGCTGAAGATAAAAATCAACGTGACCATCCCACTTATTTAGATCTTTGCCATATTTTTCGGTAAGGCGCATCGCATCCAGCACGTGCCCTAAGCCCGCATTATAGGAGGCCAATACAAATTTCACACGTTCGGTAGAATCGATCGAATATTGTTTAAAATATTTCTCCAAATAAGCTAAATACTGTATGCCGACATATACATTACTATCCGGTTGAAAATAATCCGAAACATTAAAGTGTTCGGCTGTTTCAGGAATAACTTGCATCAGTCCATAAGCACCAATTGCTGACTCCGCTTCAGGATTAAAATGTGATTCCGAATAGACTAATGCAGCCAACAGACGCCAATCCCAATTTATTCTTTTACTTTCTTTCTTCAATAACTGATCAAAAGGCGATATATCACCTTTTTTCAATACAGCATATTTAGTCGTATGATGGGGGACAGATTTGATATTATTAAAATATCTCTTATACAAATAGCCCAATTTTCCACTTTGACGTACTTGCTCCAGCCAAGTATTAATTTCTGTTATCAATGCTGTTGTTCCTGAATTTGTTGTCCATGAAATAGAAATATTATCTCTTAATTTTAGCGAATAATCAATATTCTTCAGCGAAGATTGGCACGCTTCAACAATATTCTCATCAATTACGGTATAATTAATTTCTCCGGTTTCGACCAAATGCAAAAGATCCTCATTAGAATAACGGTCAACTTCTGTAATATAAATATGTATATCCAGTGAATCCTCTATCTCCTCCAGTACTTTTCTGTAAGAAGTGGCACTCTTAGGAATAAAAATCTCTTTACCGTCTAATTCCGAAATATTTTTGATAGACGTACTTCCTTTATGTTGCACTAACACTTCTCCTGTATGAAAAAGAGGCTGACTGAATGAAAGCTGCTTATTCCTTTCCGGAGTTTGTGTCATACTGATAGCCAATAAATCATATTTCCCTTCTTGTAGCCGATTGATAGCCGTGTCAATATCATTATTCACTTCAACAATTTGCAGTCGAACACCTAAATAATGGGCAAAATCTAAAGCCAGATCATAATGAAAACCACGAGTAATACCTCGATAAACATAGTAATCAGTTGTATTATAAAAAGTTGAAATATCAAGAGTCCCTTTTTCCAGAATTTTTTCCAAACAAGATTCTTCCGGGATAATAAATTCCGGAAGCTTTTCCTTATTCGTGCAGCTAATACAACAAATAAAAACGACAAAATACAATACAAATCCTTTAATCGTCATCAGGTAAAGATATAAAAAAAATCATTCTTATCCATACAACAATTCTTGCCCTGCCATTTATATTAAAAATCAATCAAAAAAATCCCATTTGATACCAAATTTAAGCATACCGGGATTAATAGGATAATCAAGTGCACTCAGAAACTCCCCGTGATCTTTTAGAATATAATTCACGTGTTCATACTTAACAAAAATATCTGCTCTCTTGATCCGGAGAGAGAGAAAAACATCAAATTTAGGATAATTACCTGTCTTCCTTTCCCGTTGATTATAGAACTGCATAATCGAAGGCATATAATTATCAGAATAAAATTGAGTATTATAAAACATATCAAAACCTATCTGTAAAGACAAAGCTTTTTTAAAAAGATCATTTTGATAATAATTATGCGAATAAACAGAAATGGCAGGGAGGGAAAGAATATCTTCCTGAGTACTCTTCTGAAAATAAACCGTCTGGTCAAAATGGAAATTCCCTGCTTTAAAATGTTCTTTCGCCCAAGCCGACAAAACCATCAGAGTCTTACTCGTTTGTTGGGGCATCGCTGCCGTATCGAAAAAAACATAACTGAACACATTATGAATACCGACTCCCAATTCCGTACGTAATCGACTATTAATATACCTGCCTTCTATTTTAATCGTCTTAATCGCCTTGAAATTATTTTCCCAAATATTATGATTCCCGACATAACGATCAAAAAAAGGATTTACACTTTTCAATTCCACAGTTGCGTTTGCCCGAAGTAGGCTACTCCTATCTTTACGTAAAGCTTGACTGATAAAACCATCAAATTTGAAATTCCCGACATAATGACCCGCTAAACACAAACGACCGGCTATATCGTAATTCAACAAAGCATTCGTGTCAACATTAAAAACACCTCCTGTCAGATAAGTACCGGAATAATTACTACGACCAAAACTTTCAACCTTACTAATAGAATCGTAACCAGTCCGCTGACGATATTTTTCATACTTAAAGTCAATACCCGCATACAAACCGGGCAAATACGTATACTTAGGATGTTCATTCATCACAAGCTTTGCCGAAACATCAAAAATCTGATTATTCACTAAATCATAACTGGACGTACTATCTATATAAGTGTGGGGATAAAACTCTAAACTGCCACTCTTTTCTTTATACCAATGCTCATTCCCTTCAGCTCTAAAATTGACAATGGCTTTTGTCGGATAACTATAAGAAGTATCTTTGCCAATGATCTTTTCTTTCTTATTACCAATATTATACTGCATCTGAGCTTGGAAATTTGTATTCCGATAATTATTTGACGCATCGCTGCCAGCCAATCGTACAGGAATATTTTCAGACTTCTGACCCGTCGAATCCAACACAAAACTTCGATCTTTAATACCTCCATTCTCGCTAAAATGCCCATTATTCTGATTGAGAAAAAAAGAAACAACCGTTCGCTCCTTTTCATAAGAAGAAAAAATCGAACAATTATAAGATTTTGCTTTTTGATTCATATAACGCCCGTCACTCGAAATCAGATTATACCGGAAGCCGGCACTCCAAAAAGGAAGAATATTTTGAACGTGCCATACATCTATAAAATTTTCTCCTTTTCCTTTACCACCTCCTGTAAAATACCTCAAACGCGTAAAAGGAGTGGTCGTATTAAAATGAACAGCATCCTCCGGTTTAAAAAGAAAAGCACGGATATTAGTCAGCGGATAAAAATCCTCTACCGTTTCGCGGGTGAAAAATATATTAGATTCATAAGGTGAAGGTAAATTTGCTAAATAAGTATTCGATATATTCTGTTTAAAAATATAATTAAAATTATGAATGCCATCCTGTAAAGTATCCAATGCTATTTCTTGAGGATATACGCCCTCCCGAAACCATTGCCAAGTATAACGAAAATGTTTTACATTGGACTTCTTGACAGAATCCTGTTCGTGCTGACGCATATCATCCTTACGTGCAGGTGATTCATTGTAATCAAAATCGCTCTGTGCCAGAGAGATAAAGTACATTGATACAAATAATATGATACAGATAAATTTTTTCATCGCTGCAAATATACGTAAACTTTTAAAACTCTCATAAATTACTTACTTTTGTCCCTCAAAATGGAATAAAATTAATACTATGGATAAAGAGAAACCGATTGCAGAGATGGAAGGGGAAGAGAAATCCTTGAATTTTATAGAACAGATCATCGAAGAAGAAATAACTGCCGGAAAAAACGGGGGGAAAGTACACACCCGCTTCCCGCCCGAACCCAACGGCTATTTGCACATTGGGCACGCCACTTCAATCTGTCTCAACTTTGGACTGGCTGCAAAATACAAAGGAGCTTGCAACCTGCGCTTTGATGACACCAACCCCTCTAAAGAAGATGTTGAGTTCACCGATGCTATCCAAGAAGACATAAAATGGTTAGGATTTCAATGGGATGGAGAAGTACACTACGCCTCCGACTATTTCCAACAACTATACGACTGGGCGGAGCAAATGATACAAGAGGGGAAAGCATACGTAGACGACCAATCGGCAGAAGCAATCAGTGCCGGACGAAAAACAATTACAGAACCGGGACTAAATAGTCCTTTCAGAAATCGGAGCATAGAGGAAAACTTAGATCTATTCCGGCGAATGAAAAATGGCGAATTCAAAGAAGGAAGCCACGTCCTACGGGCAAAAATAGATATGGCAGCTGCCAATATGCTAATGCGTGACCCAATAATGTACCGTATTATATATTGTAGCCACCATCGTACGGGCGACCAATGGTGCATTTATCCAATGTACGACTTCACGCACGGACAGAGTGACTACCTGGAAGGAATAACCCATTCCATCTGCACCCTTGAATTTGAAATCCATCGTCCCCTCTACAACTGGTTCTTAGATCAATTAACCAACACCGAATATCGTCCGCGTCAAATCGAATTTGCTCGTCGCAACCTCAACTACACCGTGATGAGCAAACGAAGACTATTGGAATTGGTACAAAAAAAATACGTTTCCGGTTGGGATGATCCACGAATGCCGACAATTTGCGGACTGCGACGCAGAGGCTACACTCCTGAATCCATCCGTATGTTTGCCGAAAAAGTAGGAGTGGCTCGTCGGGAAATAGTCGTAGATATGGCATTACTGGAATATTGCGTTCGCGAACACTTAAACAAAACAACCTCCCGTGTGATGGCAGTGCTTAATCCGATAAAAATTGCATTAGACAACTACCCGGTCGGTAAAACAGAATATGTCGAAATTGAAAACAATCCGGAGGACGCAACAACAGGCGTTCGACAGGTCGCGTTTTCTGGTGAACTTTACATCGAACGGGAAGATTTTATGGAAGATGCCCCCAAAAAATTCTTCCGTCTTACCCCCGGACAAGAAGTACGCTTAAAAGGTGCCTATATAATAAAGTGTACTGGAGTCGAAAAAGATGCCAACGGAAACATCACACTCATCCATTGCACCTACGATCCGGATTCACGGAGTGGTAGCGGTACGGATGCCAGCAACCGAAAAGTAAAAGGCACACTACATTGGGTATCGGCTGTCGATGCAATAGACGCCGAAGTGAGATTATACGACCGTCTCTTCAAAGACGAAGATCCTGCTGGGCATAAAGAAATTGATTTCAAAGAATTCATTAACGAAGACTCACTCAAAGTCTTGAAAAATTGTAAATTGGAATCAGGACTAAAATCTGCGAAGCCGGGAGAACGGTTCCAATTTCAACGATTGGGATATTTTTGTGTTGATTTAGATTCAAAAAAAGATGCACTGGTATTTAATAAAACAGTGGGATTAAAAGAAAACTGGACAAAAGTCCAAAAAACAGAATAATAATGTATAAAAAAAATATGCGAAGTGAGCTGAAAGCTTACTTTTTGATAGCGTTTGGAATGTTGATATATGCGGTAGCGGCGACAGGCTTCCTGGTTCCTCACAGAATTGTTGGAGGAGGAGCAACCGGGCTTTCTACGATAATCTATTATTTGTCCGGTGAAACCGTTCCCGTCGGAGTAAGCTACTTTTTAGTTAATATCATATTAGTGTCAATAGCCCTCAAAATACTTGGACCTAAATTTGGAATTAAAACAATCTTTGCGATCATCGTTGGTAGTATATTCTTAAGTGTTATGCAACCTCTAATACCCGAAGCATTAGTCAGCGATAAATTTATGAGCGCAATTATTGCCGGAATGATGACAGGACTTGGTATTGCTATCGCCATAGCACAAGGGGGAAGCACTGGCGGAACGGACATCGTAGCAATGATTATTACAAAATATAAAAACGTTAGTCCGGGTAAAATGATAATGTACTGCGATTGCTGCATCATTGCGAGCAGCTTACTTATCAGCCCAAACATAGAGGGACTGATGTACGGTTTTGTAATGATGGGAGTTGTTTCCTTTACCATAGACTTTGTTCTTACTGGTAAAAAACAATCGGCACAACTATTTATCTTTACTGACAAATACGCAGAATTGGCGGAACGAATTACACAAGAAGTAAATCACGGCGTATCTGTTGTGGATTGTAAGGGATGGTTTTCCGGACAAACCAAAAAAATGCTGATTGTTGTTGTTAGAAAAAATGAAGCAATTGATGTATTAAAAATAGCCAAACAGGTCGATCCCAACGTATTTATGACAATGAACACCGTGATGGGCGTTTTTGGTAGAGGATTTGAAGAAGTAAAAGGATAAGAAAACATTCTTTTAAATATAGAAAAGCTGCCTGAATGAATCTAAGGCAGCTTTTTTTATACCCTTTTCTCTTCCTTTCTCCTCCTACAATCGCTATCCAATGCTTTGAGAATGCTTTGAATATCGCTACCCTCCAGTCGTTGTCTATTCGTAGTCCCTTCGTATCCTCGTCGTTGCAGAACGAACAGACAACATTTGAAACTCACTGAGACAACAATTTATCTCAAGACAGACTCAAAGGATATATTGAGCAGTATCTGGAATATTCAAGTCGATGCTTGAGCTAATATATATTTTATAAATACCCCAAACGCATCAATTGAAATGAGAGATCAGCCTATTTTGTAAATATATAAAACAATATCGTTACTATAAATGAGATATAAGAATAAACTTACATATTATCAATCAGTGTTTTAGTAAATAGTTTAAAAAAATCTTGAAAAAAAGGTTCATACTATT